>DAOKZM010000258.1:1668-5274 GCA_035325665.1 Thermomicrobiales bacterium
GGTCGTAGGAGAGGAACCAACCGGTGACGGCCAGCGTCGCGATCGACTTCGGCTCCCCGGCGGTGCGGCCCGATCCGCACCCGACCTACCGCCGCCTCCGCGAGGAGTCGCCGGTCGTCTGGAACGACGTGACCCGCTCCTGGGTCGTCAGCCGCTACGACGACGTGGCCGGCCTCTTCACCGACCCGCGGATGTCCTCGGCGCGGACCGAGGCGATCTTCTCGACGCTGCCGGAGGAGGTCCGGCCGGAGATGGAGCCGCTGCGCCGCGTCCTCGGCAGCCGGATGCTCCTGACCGACCCGCCCGAACATACCCGGCTGAAGAGCCTGGTGATGAAGGCGTTCTCGGCCAAGACGACCGAGACGCGCCGCGAGCACATCCGCGCGCTCTGCGACCGCTTCCTCGACCGCGCCGCTGAACGGGGCGATCTGGACGTCGTCGCCGACCTGGCCCAGCCGCTGCCGAGCTGGGTGATCGCCGACCTGCTCGGCGTGCCGGCCGACGACCAGCCGCGCTTCACCCGCTGGAGCCACGACCAGGTGCGCGTCTACGACCGGCCCGGCACCATCGGCGAGCGGGTGGCGGTGATGCGGCAGGGGCAGGCGAGCATGCTGGAGATGCGCGGCTATCTGGAGGCGGTCATCGACGAGCGTCGCCGCGAGCCGCGCGAGGATCTCATCTCCGAGCTCGTCGCCGCCGAGGAGGCGGGGGACAGGCTCTCGACCGAGGAGCTGGTCGTGATGGTCGTCGCGCTGCTGGTCGGCGGCAACAACTCGACCGCCCACCTGATCGCCAACGCGGCGCTGACGCTGCTACGCCGCCCGGACGTCGTCGCCCGGCTGCGCGAGGAGCCGGGGCTGGCGCGGACGACGATCGAGGAGGTGCTGCGCTGGGAGAGCCCGGTCCAGGCGACCAGTCGGGTGGTGCGCGACGAGCCTGTCGCGCTCGGCGGGCAGGAGATGCAGGTCGGCGACAGCGTCCACCTGCTGATCGGCTCGGCCAACCGCGACCCGTCCCAGTTCCCCGATCCGGATGACTTCGCCCCTGCTCGCCGGCCGAACCGGCACCTAACCTTCGGCGGCGGGCCGCACTTCTGTCTCGGCTCGTCCACCGCGCGGGCGATCGCCAAGACCGCCGTCCTCGCGCTGGTCGAGCGCTTCCCCGAGGCGCGGCTGGCGACGGACGAGGTGTGCTGGCAGGAGAGCTTCTCGTTCCGCAGCGTCGTCGCGCTGCCGGTCGTCCTGCGGCCGGCGTCGAACGTGGCAGGGGTCGTGCGTTAGTGCGGCGCGTGTGCCCGCCGCGCGTCCTCAGTGGACCGAGCCGGGCGCCGGTCGTCGGACGCGGGTGGCCTTGTGTGGTGGGGAGGACGCCCGCGTCCGGCTTCTTCATCGCCCTCGCGAGACGCAAACCGCGCGCCGAGACGGCCCGTCTGACGCCAGTTGCGTGCTCATCGCGATCGTGAAGCGGCGAGCCAGCCTGCTCCTCGCCCGCGTCGTGGCGCGCCGGGTGCGATAATCCGGCAACTCGCGCGATCCGCAGGCGCTCCTGCCACCAGCGGACCGCGCGTCGTGCTATCCGCGATATCGGCCAACGTGGGAAGGCTACGGAGCGTGGAGTGGATCGCCAACCCTGAGATCTGGGTCGCCCTGCTGACCCTGACGGCGCTGGAGATCGTCCTCGGCATCGACAACATCATCTTCATCTCGATCCTGGCCGGCAAGCTGCCGCAGGAGCAGCAGCAGAAGGCGCGCCTTGTCGGCCTCGGCCTGGCGATGTTCATGCGCATCGGGCTGCTCTTCTCCCTCTCCTGGGTGATTGGGCTGACCGACCCGATCTTCGAGGTACTGGATCAGGAGATCTCCGGCCGCGACATGATCTTGATTGGCGGCGGGCTCTTCCTGATCGCCAAGAGCACGACCGAGATCCACGACAAGCTGGAGGGGGCCGAGGGGCACGCCAGCGTGAAGGTCGCGGCCTCGTTCGCCAGCGTGATCGTCCAGATCCTGCTGCTCGACATCGTCTTCTCGCTCGACTCGGTGATCACCGCCGTCGGGATGGCCGATGACATCGAGGTGATGATCGCCGCGGTCGTCATCGCGGTTGGCGTCATGATGGTATCGGCCGGTCCGATCAGCGAGTTCGTCGAGGGTCACCCGACGGTCAAGATCCTGGCGCTCTCGTTCCTGCTGCTGATCGGCGTCTCGCTGCTGGCTGAGGGGTTCGATCAGCACATCCCGAAGGGGTACATCTACTTCGCGATGGCCTTCTCGGTCCTCGTCGAGATGCTGAACCTGCGGGTGCGCGCCGTCTCCGAGCGCCAGCCGGTCGAGCTGCGCCAGCGCTACTCCGCCCAACGCCCCGGCCCGGTCGCCGCAGCCGACTCGGTCGTCGTGACCGAGTAGCCGCCGGGGGTTGACGCGGGCGCGCCCGCCGACCATCATCCGCCGGGCGACGGACAGGGGGGCGGGCGCGTGCGGCAGGGGACCATCAGCATCGCCGAGGACCGCGCGGTCTTCCTGACCCTCTGCCTGGCGACCTCGCTCAGCGTCCTGACCGCCCTCGCCCTCTCGCCCTTCCTAGCGACGATCGGCGACGACCTGAACACCTCCACCGCGCTGCTCGGCCAGGCGGTAATGGTCTCGTCGCTAGTCGGCGCGCTGGTCGGGCTGGCGATTGGGCCGTCGGCCGAATGGCTCGGCTACCGACGGCTGCTGCTATTCGGGTTGGTCGCGCTGGTGCTGTGCAACGTCGGGATCGCGCTCGCCCCGGCGTTCGGCTACCTCGTCGCCGCCCAGCTGCTCAGCGGGATCAGCGCGGCGACAATCTCGCCGATGGCGTTCGCGATCGCCGGCAACCGCTACCACGGCGACATTCGCCGGCAGGTGATTAGCCGGATGTTCGCCTCGGCCTCGGTCGCCAGCATCGTCGGCTTCCCGATCCTGACCTTTATCGGCAGCCAGGCATCGTGGCGCTGGTCGTTCGTCGCCCTGGCGCTCGTCGCGGCGGCCGGTCTGGCGCTCACCTCGGCCACCCTCGATGCCGACGTGATCTCCGCCCACGAGCCGCTGCGGCTGCGGGCGCTGCTGGCGACCTACGTGCCGCTCGTGCGCTTCCCGCCGGTCGCGCTGGTCTACGCCGCCCAGTTCTGCCGCGGCGTCGCCTGGACCGGCCTGCTGACCTACATCGGCGCCTTCCTGGTCGAGGAGCTCGGCCGTTCGCTCCAGGAGGCGGGGCTGATCTGGCTTGTGCTCGGGCCGGGGTTCATGACCGGCAGCCTACTGGTCAGTGGACCTCTGCGCCACATCGCGCCACGGCGCACGTTCGGTGTCACCGTCGTGGTGATGGGGCTGCTGATCGGGATCGTCTTCATCGCCCAGCCGCCGATCCTGCTGACCTGGGCGGCGCTGCTTGGCGCAGCGTTCTTCGGCGGGATCGCCGAGGTGACGGCGGTGACGGTTATGTCGGCCGAGACGCCGACCGCTCAGGGGGCGACGATGGCGCTCAACTCGTCGGTTACCCGATTCGGCACCGCCATCGGCGCGCTGACCGGCGGCGTGCTGCTCGCGCTGGGCGACTACCCGGCGCTCGGACTAGGCTTTCCGCTCA
>DAOKZM010000259.1:0-5231 GCA_035325665.1 Thermomicrobiales bacterium
CTTTCGACCCAACGGTGTCCCCGCTTCCCTGGCCTTCCGGGTCCCCACTCCCGGTTGGCCGGCCTCACTCACCCCTCTTCGCGGAGGCCGCGCGTCCTGCAAGATCCGCGCGGTCTCCACCCCCACTCCGGCCCCGCTCCCCCGTCCCGCGGTCCGTAAGTGTTCGTTGTTCCTCGCCGGCTAGCCGGCGAGCCCACGCAGTTGTGCCAGATGACCGGCGTCGCGGTCAACCAGCTCCTCGACCAACTCGGCGAGCGTCACCTCACGCCCCTCCTCCTCGAGGATGCCGGCGCGCTCCCAGTCGCGCAGCGAGAGGCCCATCAGCAGCGAGATAGTGTCGCCGCGCGAGTTGTTGAAGGCGGCCAGGTTGTCGGCGGCCGGCTGCTGCTGGAGGCGCTCCTGCTCGGCGAGGTGGGTGGCGTTCGGCGCGCGCAGCAGCGGGTCGGCGCGCTGGAGGAGGTCGTTGAGCCAGCCGAGGTAGAGCCGCTCCGACGCGGCGAGGTGGCCGCAGACCTCGCCGGCCGGGTCGCCGGCCTGCTCCGCCGCCGCCTGCAGCTGCTGCGGGGCATGTGCCAGCAGGTCGATCAGTTCGCGATAGTCGTCGAGCATGTCTCGCCTTCGCTACCTGGCCGGACGTGGACGGGGCGGCCATCGTGGCCGCCCGGTCGAATCATCGTGTCAGCCAGCGATCAGTTGCCAGGTCAGCCCGAACGGGTCGACGAAGCCGAACGAGCGCGGCGTGTCCTCGGTAATGGTGTAGGACGCGAACAGGGCGCGGCCGCGGATGGCGTTGAGCGTCTCGGCCGGGGCGCTGACGCTGATGTGGGCGACGCGGCTCTCGTGGATCACGGCGCCCATGCCGACGTTGATCAGCACCAGCGCGATCGGGCCATTCTCCAGCCGGACGATCTCCGGCTCGATGCCGGTGTGGATCGCCTCATCCCAGCTGAAGTCGGCCGGTAGGTGCTGCCAGCGGTCGTGCTCGCGGCGGGCGCGGTAGATGACGTCCATTCCAAAGAAGTCACGATACCACGCCTCGGCCCTGGCCATATTGCGGACACGGACGGCGACGTGGTCGATGTCGCCGAGCGCGACCTGCGTCTCGGCCGGCAGGATAGCCAAGCCGGCGGCGCGGCCGCCGTACGGGACTTCAGACACGAGCGTTCCCCCCTCCATCGCGATATCCGGCGGATAGTGGATCTTGGGCATGGTGTTGGCGAACCAGTATTGGTCGCCCTGGATGATCGCGCGCAACTCCGGGGCGGTGTAGTCGGGCAGATGCAGCTTGCCGCCCTTGTGCGCGTCGATGTAGACGTCGCGATTGATCTCCCGCTCGCCCATCCAGCGGTAGAGGGCGTCGATGACGTCGAGGGTGTGGGCGACGACGGTCAGCTCGGCGCGGCCGCCGGCGACGTCCGCCTCGGTGACGACCGGGTCGGGGGTGCGGGGATACGGGTGGCGGTCGATCAGGATCTGCGCGTTGCGCACGCTCTGGATCGCCGTCTTGGCGTCGTCGTGTGCCGCCTCGGGCACGTCCAGCATGAAGCGATAGGCCATCGACTCCCACCCCCGAGCTTGGCGCGGCTTGGCGCGCACGTCGTCCCGCGACCCTCGGGCCGCACGTTGGTTGCATTGTAACCGAACGTCGGAGGGACCTCACCCTCTGGGCAGCGGCCGGGGGGTGAGGTCCCTACGGCGCCGGGACCATGATGACGCCGGGGTCGGTCGTGACGTAGAGGTCGGCGTTGGCGAGGCCGAATTGAATCTCGGTGACGATGGCGTCGGCGGGGACCTCGTCGTAGCGTACCCAGGTCAGGCCCTGGTCCTGCGAGACAAGCAGGCCGGCCGGGGTGCCAGCGTAGAGCCGCGGGATGCTGGCCGGACCGATCCGCAGCGCCAGGACGTTCGTCAGCGGCACGAGCGCCGGGGTCGCGCCGGCCGGCGGCGTCTCCTCCGGCTCCTCCTCGACCGTCGCGACCGTCTGGGTCCAGTTCTGGCCGCCGTCGTCGGAGGTGTGGACGATCCCGGCCCCGGCGACGACGATCAGCTCGCGGGTCGCGTCCATCCGCGCATTGCCGTTGGCGATCAGCAGCACCTCGCCGATCTCGGGTGCGTGGGGGTCGGTGATATCGACCTCGGCCAGCGCGCTGTTGCCGGCCGGGTTGGTCCCCAATACCAGCAGCCGGGTGCCGAGCATCCGCACTTCGATGACCGTGTAGCCGGGCAGCGGGTCGAGGCGGTCCCAGGTGTTGCCGGCATTCGTCGAGATCACCAGGTTGTTGCAGTCCGCGCCGTAGATCACGTCGTAGTCGTTGGGGTCGAACAGCATCGGCTCGATGTTCGTGCCGAGGGGGAGATGCCGCCAGTGCAGGCCGCCATCCTTCGACACCTCCATCGGGACGTCCGGCTCGGGCGAGGTGGCGCCGCAGACGCGGTGGCGGCCGCGAAAGACACGCTCGAGGTCGGCCGGGTCGACGAGGTAGCGGCGGGCGAAGCGGTCGGCGCCGATCGGTGTCCAGTCCTCGCCCTCCATGAGGAAGAGTGTGTCGCCAGCCACGGCGTAGAGCGGGCCGATGTCGGCCGAGGGGATGACGACCCGCCGCACCGGCACGCCGTCGATCCGCAGGACGTCGCCGGCAGGGGTAAGGGTCCCGGTCGGACTGGCACTGCGGGGTGGGGTCGCGGTCGGCTCCGGCCCGAAGCGGCAGCCGGCCAGCAGCGCGAGCACGGCGAGGACGAGCGGCAGGCGAAATGCCCGCGCTCCCCGGCCGAGGCTGCGCGCTGGATTCAGGACGCTCGACACGGTTCGAGACCCCTCATGCTCTGGCCAATGCGTCGGATTGTACGGAGGTCGCCGGGGCCTGTCATCGGGTACGATCCGGCCATGCGTCGATGAGAAGGGATGGCCCGATGATCCAGCGCCCCGAGGAACGGTTCGGCTTTCGGATGGGCAGCGACCGGAAGCTGGTGCGCTGGCCGGACATGCTGGCCTACTTCCAGGAGATCGCCGCCGCCAGCGACCGGGTCCGCTACGAGCAGCTCGGGACCGCGACCGAGGGGCAGCCGTTCGTCCTGCTGACGATCTCCGCGCCGGACAACCTCGCCCGGCTCGACCACTTTCGCGGCATCCAGCAGCGGCTGTTCGACCCGCGCGGGCTGGCGGAGGACGAAGCCGAGGCGCTCGCCAGCGAGGGGCGTTGTGTCCTGTTGCTGACCTGCTCGATCCACGCCACCGAGGTCGGCGCGGTCCAGATGACGCCCGAGCTGGTCCACGACCTCGCCACCCGCGACGACCCCGAGGTCCGGCGCGTCCTCGACGAGGTGATCCTACTGCTGGCGCCCTCGCTCAACCCGGACGGCATGGAGCTGGTGGCCAACTGGTACGAGCAGACGCTTGGCACACCCCACGAGGGCGCCCAGCCGCCGACGCTCTATCACACCTACACCGGGCACGATAACAACCGCGATTGGTTTATGTTCACTCAGGTCGAGACGCAGCTGGCGATCGAGAAGATCCATAACGTCTGGCGCCCGCACATCGTCTTCGACCAGCACCAGATGATGCCGGACGGCCCGCGCTACGTGCTGCCGCCGTTCATCGACCCCTACGATCCGAACGTCGACCCGATCCTGCGCGCCGAGGTGGCGCTGATGGGCCAGGCGATGGCGGCCGATCTCACCGCGGCCGGCAAGGCCGGGGTAGCGACGAACATCATCTTCGACGCCTACTCCCCCTCGCGCGCCTACCAGCACTACCACGGCGGGGTGCGGATCCTTTCCGAGGCGGCCAGCGTCCGGATCGCGACGCCGATCACGCTGACCGAGGGCCAGCTCGCCGAGCGACGCGGGTTTGACCCGAGGATCGCGACCTGGAACCACCCGCTGCCGTGGGAGGGCGGCGAGTGGACGCTGCGCGACATCGTGGACTACAACACGATCGCGACCTGGGCTGCGCTGAACACCGCCGCCGCCTGGCGCGACCGCTGGGTGCGCAACTTCCTGACCGTCCAGCGCCACGCCGTCGAGGCGAGCGCGCCGTACGCCTTCGTTGTCCCGTCCGGCCAGGCCGACCCGGTCACCACCGCCGAGATGCTCGCCGTGCTACGCACCGGCGGGGTCGAGGTCCAGCGGGCGGACGAGCCGATCGTGGCCGACGGGGTCGAGTTCCCGGCCGGCTCGCACGTGGTGCTGACCGGCCAACCGGCCGGCAGGTTTGCCAAGACGATGCTGGAGACGCAGCGCTACCCCGACCTGCGGCTCTACCCCGGCGGCCCGCCGAAGCCGCCCTACGACATCACCGCTCACTCGCTGCCGATCCAGATGGGGGTCGAGACGGTGCAGGTCGAGCAGCCGTTCGAGGCCGAGCTCAGGCCGGTCGAGGAGGTCGCGATGCCCGAGGGCCGGGTGGAAGGCAGCGGCGACGCCTGGGCGCTCGACCCGCGGGTCAACGCCAGCGTCCGGGCGGTCAACCAGGTTCTGGCGGCCGGCGGGCGAGTCTCGCGCGTCGCGGCCGAGGGCGGGCGCTTCCCGGTCGGCACGTTCGTCGTCGAGGGGCTCGGGCGCGCGGCGGTCGAGGAGGTCGCGCGGGCAACCCACGTCGTCGCGACGGCGGCCGGCGCGAACGACCTGGGCGACGCGCTGGTCCGGCTGGCGGCGCCGCGGGTCGGGCTGTATCGCTCGTGGCGGCCAAACGGGATCGATGAGGGCTGGACGCGGTTCATCTTCGAGCGCTACGACCAGCAGTTCGAGACGGTCCGCGACCGCGACCTGCGCCAGGGCGGGCTTGGCGAGCGGTTTGACGTGATCGTCCTGCCCCAGCAGCCGGCCCGCGACATCCTGGAGGGCAACGCGACGGCGGACTATCCGAAGGAGTACGCCGGGGGGATCGGCGAGTTGGGGGTGATGCACCTGCGCCGCTTCGTCGAGGGGGGCGGCACGCTCGTCGCGCTCGACAGCGCCTGTGAGGTAGCGATCAAGCAGCTCTACCTGCCGGTGACGAACGTGCTGGAGGGGGCGCGGCCGGAGACGTTCTACAACCCCGGCTCGCTGCTGCGGCTGCTGCTCGACCCGACTCACCCGCTGGCCTGGGGGTTCGAGCGCGAGGCGGCGGTGCTGTTCATGAACTCGCCGGCCTTCGACATCGCCGCGCCGAACGGCGGGGCCGCCGTGGTCGGACGCTACCCGCTACAGAACCAATTGCTCTCGGGCTGGATGCTCGGCGGCGAGCAGTT
>DAOKZM010000260.1:0-5213 GCA_035325665.1 Thermomicrobiales bacterium
CCCGTCCGCGACACTGTCTGTGGACGGAAGGGGGTGCGGATGGCGGCGGAGGCGAACAGGGAGCTGGCGCGGCGGTTCTTCGAGGAGGTCTGGAACGCGGGGGACGAGGCGGCGATCGATCGCTACATCGCCGAGGACGCGGCCGGCAACGACGCCGACTTCGGGGCGGGGCGCGAGGCGTTCCGGCGGCAGTGGCGCGAGTGGCGGCGGGCCTTCCCCGATCTCCACTTCGCGGTCGAGGACGTCGTCGCCGAGGGGGACCGCGTCGTGACGCGCTGGACCCTGACCGGCACCCAGCAAGGGGAGTTCCTCGGCATCCCGGCCAGCGGCCGGCAGGTGCGGGGGAGCGGCATGAGCCTCGACATCATCCGCGACGGTCAGATCGTCGAGGGGTTCGACGGTTGGGACGCTCTCGGCCTGCGCCGCCAGCTCGGCGCGACGACGCTGGAGTAGCGGCGTGGCGAGCGTCCAGCCGCGCGAGGCGGCGGTAAGCGCGGCGACGGCGCCGATGATCGTTGTCGAGGATCTAGTCAAGCACTATGGCCAGGTCCGCGCCGTGGACGGCATCAGCTTTACCGTCGGTCGTGGCGAGATCTTCGGCCTGCTCGGCCACAACGGCGCCGGCAAGACGACGACGATGCGGATGCTGACCGGCCGCACCCGGCCGACCGCCGGCCGGGCGACGATCGCCGGCCATGACGTCGTCACCGATCTCGACGCGGTCAAGCCGCTGATCAACCTCGTCTTCGAGGACCAGAACCTCTACGACCGGATGAGCGGGCGCGAGAACCTGACGTTCTTCGCCGACCTCTACGCTGCCCCGCGCGATCGGGTAGACGAGCTGCTGGGCGCGGTCGGGCTGCTCGACGCGGGCGGCCAGAAAGTGAAGGCATATTCGTCCGGCATGAAGCAGCGGCTGCTGATCGCCCGGTCGTTGATCAACAACCCGCGCCTGCTCTTCCTCGACGAGCCGACCCGCGGGCTCGACCCGGCCTCGGCCCACGATATTCGCGCGATCGTCCGCGACCTCGCCGACCGCGGCACGACCGTCTTCCTGACGACCCACTACATGGAGGAGGCGGACGAGCTCTGCGACCGCGTCGCCTTCCTCAGCCAGGGGAAGATCGTCGCCCTCGACGCGCCGCGCGAACTGAAGTTGCGCTACGGCCAGCGGACGGCGACCGTGCTGCTCGACAGCCGCGAGGAGCGCGCGCTGGACCTGGACGACGCCGGGGACGCGGCACTGCTGGCCGGCTGGATGCGCGACGGCCGCGTGCTGACGATCCACTCCGACGAGGGCACGCTGGAGGACGTCTTCATCGCCCTGGCCGGCCGGTCGCTGCGCTAGCCTGGTCCGGTCAGCTGCGGCGGCCGCTGCTCGCGGCGCCGAGGAAGGGCGAGCCGGCGCCGAGCAGGAAGCCGAAGTCGTACCAGCCACCTTGCCGGGCTGCGTCGTAGACCGGCTGGTCGCCCAGCCCGCCGAAGACGTGGACGATCAGGACGATCCAGGCTGTCAACCCGTTCCACAGCCCCCAGAGCAGATCGTGCCACCACATGTCGCTTCACTCCTTCTACACACATAGCCGTCCGCGGCACGATACACCGTCCGGTGTTTCGGCGGGGCCCGGAACGTCACCCGTCGCGCCCGCCGCCGGGGCGGGACGCTATCTCGCGTTGGGCCGTGGCCATCGGGAGGAGCGTCCGGCCGGGACCGGGCAAGCGTAGTCTCTTTTGACAGGGGCGCGTCGCGTCGCTATACTGCCCGCATCAATTGGCATAATGGTCAGGCCACTAGTCCACCGATGCGATGGAACAGGCGCGGACCATGAGCGACGATCTCACCATCGAGCCGGTGCACAAGTCCCGGCTCTCTCAGCAGATCATGCTGCAGATCTGCGAGCTGATTCGCGAGAACCGGCTCGTGGCGGGCGACCGGCTGCCGCCGGAGCGCGAGCTGGCCGAGCGGCTCCAGGTGAGCCGGCCATCGCTGCGTGAGGCGCTGACGGCGCTCGAGGCGGCCGGGATCATCGAGACCCGGCACGGCGGCGGCACCTGGGTTCGCGACTTTCACGAGCTCGGCGTTACCTCGCCCCTCTCGCTGGCTCTCTCGACGACTGACGACCTCGTCGGCGACCTCTGGGAGGTGCGCGTCATCTTCGAGCCGATGGTCGCCGCCCAGGCGGCACTGCGTGCCAGCGACGAGGACATCGCGGCGATGCGCGCGGCAACTGAAGAACTCGGCACGGTGATCGACCGCCACGACCAGGCCGAGCGGACGATCGTCCTGGACCGCGAGTTCCACACCGCTATCGCCCGCGCATCCGGCAACCGCGTCGCCGTCCGCGTCCTGCAGCTCATCAACGAGCTGCTCCTCAACAGCCGGCGCCACTTCGCCGCCGACGCCGACCGGCGCCGTCGCACGTTCGAGCGCCACAGTGAGATCGTCGATGCGATCGAGCGGCGAGACCCGCGCGCCGCGCGCGACGTGATGCTGCGTCACCTGCAGGACGTCGAGCTCTACATCGTCGGCACGATCCTGGAGGAGGACCTGGGGACGCCCCGCCATCGGGCATTCACGACGGCGTCGCGCGGCGCCGCAGAGGACGACGCCTACGACCGCCACGTCTTCGACCGTGGGGACGGCTCGCGGCCCACTCGTGCCGGATCGGCCGGGCCGAAGCAGCGGAAAGGAGGCAAACCGGCAACCGGATAGCATGCCCGCGTCCGGGGAGGTCCGCTCTGGCGCCTCTCGCGAGACGCGCGCCGCGCACCAATCCTGGTTTGGGTGATGGTTGGTCCGCTGTGGACCGGGAGGATGTGATATGAGCAACGAACGCGATCGCCGGATGACCGAGGACCTGCTGCGCGCATCGCTCTCGCGCCGCGGGCTACTGAAGCGCGCCGGGGCGCTCGGGCTGGGCATCGGCGCCGTCTCGACACTGCTGGCCGCCTGCGGTGGGGACGACGAGGACGCGACGGCCACGACCGCTGGCGGGGCGGCCACGGCGCCGCCGAGCGGCGGCTCCGGCCCCAGCCCGTACGAGAGCCCGAACCAGCCCAGCGCGCCGCCGGCCAGCGCCAGGGCCAGACCCCCGGGCCGCAGGGGCCAGGCGACCAGCCCGGCCGGTGAGACTCCCGCCGCCGGCGAGACCCCCGCGGCGGCCGAATCCCCGACCACGGGCGGCACGAGTGGCGGCGCGGCTGGCGAGGGCACGCCGGGCGGCTCGATCACCGTCGCGCTCAACTCGGACCTGACGACGATGGACCCGCACAAGTCCACCGCCGCGGTTGACCGGCAGGTCTACCAGCTGATCTACGATAAGCTGGTGGACATCGACGAGACGCTCAACATCGTCCCCGAGCTGGCGACGGAGTGGGAGATCTCGGCCGACGGCGCCGAGTACACCTTCACGCTGGTGGATGGCGTGACCTTCCACGACGGCGAGCCGTTCAACGCCGAGGCGGCCAAGGCCAACTTCGACCGCATGCTCGACGAGGCGACGGCCTCGCCGCGCAAGAGCGAGATCGCCCAGGTGACGAACGTCGAGGCGGTGGACGAGACGACGCTGAAGCTGACGCTCTCGCAGGCGTTCTCGCCGCTGCTGGCGACGCTCTCCGACCGCGCCGGGATGATGATCTCGCCCAAGGCAGTTACCGAGTTGGGCGACGACCTGGCCCGCAACCCGGTCGGCACCGGCGCGTTTACCTTCGTCGAGTGGGTGAAGGACGACCACCTGACGGTCAAGAAGACCGAGGGCTGGTGGCAGGACGGGCTGCCCTATCTTGACGAGGTGATCTACAAGCCGATCACCGACGGATCGGTGCGGGTGACGGCGCTGCGCACCAACGACGTCCAGATGATCGACACGATGCCGGCCCGCGACGTCGAGTCGATCAAGGCGGACAGCTCGCTGGTCTACGACGAGGTCGCCGGCCTGGGCTTTACCTACATCACGCTGAACGCCTCGAAGCCGCCGTTCGACGTCGTCGAGCTGCGCCAAGCGGTGGCGTGGTGCATCGACCGCGAGGCGATCAACCAGGCGCTCTTCTTCGGCACCGGCGCGCCGGCCCAGACGCCGATCCCGCCCAGCTCGTGGGCTTACGACGAGTCGGTGCAGGTCTACACGCAGGACTACGACAAGGCCAAGGAGATGCTCACGGCCGGCGGCCAGCCAGACGGCTTCGAGTTCACGATGCTGGTGACCAACACGCCCGACGCCCAGCAGCTCGCCGAGGCGTATAAGGCGCAACTGGCCGAGGCCGGGATCGTCGCTAACCTCGAGCTGCTCGAGTTCGGCACGCTGCTCGATCGCTCCAACGCCAGCGACTTCGAGGCGGTCAGCCTCGGCTGGAGCGGCCGGCCCGACCCGGACGGCAACATCTACGGCTACTTCCACACCGACGGCGGCCTCAACCGCGGCGGCTACAGCAACCCCGAGGTGGACACGCTGCTGGAGGAGACGCGCGCCAAGGCGACGACGGAGGAGCGCAAGCCGATCTACACTGAGGTCACGACCCTGATCGCCCAGGACGCGCCGATGGTCTTCATCCGCTTCCCGGCCGAGATCAAGGTCTGGCAGCCGACGATCCAGGGTTTCGTCCATGTGCCGGACGGCATGATGCGCTTCGACAAGGTCTGGCTGAAGCAGGGATAGGCACGCCGACGAACGCGCCGGGCGGCGATATGCGCGCCGCCCGGCTCAACCTGGAGTGTCCTCATGGGACGGTACATCCTTCGTCGCCTGGCCCAGATGGTCCCGGTGCTGATTCTCGTCTCGCTGATCGTCTTCTCGCTGCTGCATCTCACGCCAGGCGACCCGGCGATCTCGATGCTCGGCGAGGAGGCGAGCCCGGAGGCGGTCGATGCGCTGCGCAACAAGCTGGGGCTCGATGAGCCGCTGCCGGTGCAGTACGTGCGCTGGTTGGGGGCGGTGCTGCAGGGCGACCTCGGCCGCTCGATCCGCTCGAACCAGCCGGTGTCGGAGGCGATCCTCGACCGGCTGCCGGTGACGATCGAGCTGGCGGTGCTGTCGGCGCTGATCGCGCTGGCGATCGCCATCCCGGCGGGCATCCTGTCGGCGATGCGGCGCAATTCGATGCTGGACACCAGCGCCACGACGCTGGCGCTGCTCGGCGTCTCGTTGCCCAACTTCTTCCTCGCCATCCTGCTCATCTTCGCCTTCTCGCTCAAGCTCGGCTGGCTGCCGCCGATC
>DAOKZM010000261.1:0-5158 GCA_035325665.1 Thermomicrobiales bacterium
CGCGCAGGGCCGGCTCGTCGATCTGGACGATGCCGATGCCGGCACTCTCCAGGTCCACCACCTCGTCGCGCAGCGCCAGCGCGATCTGCTTGGCGACCTCGGCGCGCGGCAGGTCCTCGCGGACGAACGACCAGTTGAGGATCGTCACCGGGCCGGTCAGCATACCCTTCATCGGCCGATTGGTCCGCGACTGGGCATAGGCGCTGGTCTCGACCGTCATCGCGTGCGGCCGGTGGACGTCGCCGACGATGATCGGCGGCCGGACGCAGCGCGAGCCGTAGGACTGCACCCAACCGTGCTCGGTGGCGATGAAGCCGCCGAGCTGCTCGGCGAAGTACTCGACCATGTCAGTGCGCTCGAACTCGCCGTGGACCAGCACGTCGAGCCCGATCTCTTCCTGCTGCTGGATCAGCTCGTCCATCCGCAACTTGACCCAGGCGTCGTACTCCTCGGCCGTGATCTTCCCCGAGCGCAGGCGAGCGCGCATCGAGCGCACCTCGCCGGACTGCGGGAACGAGCCGATCGTCGTCGTCGGGTAGGCCGGGAGCCGCAGCCGCTGCTGCTGCTCCCGGATGCGCTCGCTGAACGGCGTCGCGCGCTGGAAGTCCGCCTTACTCAGCGCCCGCAGCCGCTCCTGCGTCCCGGCGTGATGGGCGGCGGACTGCCGGCGGGCCTCCAGCCGGGCACGGTCGGCGTCGAGCTCGGCCCGGATCGCGTCGCGGCCCTTGTTGAGCCCCTTCGCCAGCGTATGGACCTCCTCCAGCCGCTGGTCGGCGAACGCCAGGTCGGCCAGCACGTCGGCCTCGTGGCCGGTCTCCAGCCGGACGTCGTGCGGCAGGAAGAGCAGCGAGCAGGACGGGCTAACGGCCAACCCGTCGGTGCGGCCCAGCTTCTCGGCGATTCGCTCCAGCGTGCCGAGCGCCGCGTCGAGGTCGGTGCGCCAGACGCCACGTCCATTGACGATCCCGGCGCTGAGCGCCTTATCGGTCGGGAAGCCCTTGTTGAGCAGGTCGGCCAGGTTGCCCGGCGTGCGGACGAGATCGAGGCCGATGCCGTCCACCGGCAGCGCCATCACCGCATCCCAGCTCGGACCAAGCGAGCCGAAGTAGGTCTGGAGCATGATCTTCGGCCGGTCGCTCGCGCCGGCCAGCGCGCCGTAGACCTCGGTGTAGAGCGCCAGCTCCTCATCCGTCCGGTCCTGCACCAAGCATGGCTCGTCGATCTGGACCCACTCGGCGCCGGCCGCGGCGAGGTCGGCCAGCAGCTCCTGGTAGATCGGCGCCAGCTGGCGGACGTGCTCGGCAATGGGGCGCTGATGATACTTACCCAGCAGCACGAAGGTGACCGGGCCGACCAGGACCGGCGTCGCCTTGTCGCCGACGACCTCGCGCGCCTCGCGGTACGCCTCGACCGGCGCGTCGCCGGTGCGGCGGGGCGCCGGCCCGTTGAATTCGGGGACGAGGTAGTGGTAATTCGTGTCGAACCACTTCGTCATCTCGAGCGCTGGCGCGTCGTCCGCGCCGCGAGCCATCGCCGAGTAGGTCGCCAGCGAGACCGGCTCGCCCACCGTGTGGCCGAATCGCTCCGGCGCCAGGCCCAGCAGGCAGGACATGTCGAGCATGTGGTCGTAGAAGGTGAAGTCGTTGCACGGGATGTGGTCGATCCCGGCGTCGAGTTGGGTCTGCCAGGCCGCCGTGCGGATGCCGGCCGCGACCTCGCGAAGCTCATCCTCGCTCGCCTTGCCTGCCCAGTACCGCTCGATCGCTCGCTTCAGCTCGCGATGCCTGCCAATCCGCGGATAACCGAGGTTCGCCGTCTGCGCCATCAGTCTCCCGTTTCCCCTGTCGCGATGCGCGGTTCTGCTTCCATTCCGATAGTATGTCATGCGCCGTCAGGCGCCGCCGTCCGGCGCCGCCCAGGTGATCAGCCCCGGCAGGTACGGCGAGCTCAGATGCTCGTGGCGCGGCAGGATCCGGACGGTGTAGCCGTGCATCCCGCTGGAGCGCGCCATCGGCGCCGAGAGCTGGTAGATATACCCGTCGTTCGCCACGCGCGACTGGACGGCCATCGGCAGCGACGTCGGCTCGACGAACTCGCCGGCCGCGTTCAGACGGCCCGCGTAGAGCTCGACGCTGACGTCCTCCGGCCGCAGCCTACCGAGGTGGACGAGCGCCTGCGCCCGGAGCGGCGAGCCGACCTCCAGCGTCGCGCGCGCGTCGCCGTTGACCGCCTCGACGCGGACATCCTTCCAACCGGCGCTCACCCGCGCCCGCCAGCCGGCAAGATCGCGCGCGCCAGCCATCGCGCCGTCCGTCATCGCCTCGGAGAGGCTCATCGCCGGCAGGTAGAGACGCTCGGTGTAGTCGCGCACCATCCGCAGGCCGTTGACGAACGGGCAGAGGCAGGCGATCGTCGACGCCATCCGGGCGATCCAGCGCCGGGGCAGATTGTCCGGCCCGCGGTCGTAGAACGTCGGGATGATGTCCTGCTCGAGAACATCATAGATATCCTCCGCCTCGACCTGGTCCTGTAGGTCCCAGTCGGCGTAGGTCTCTCCCCGTCCGACCGGCCAGCCCGCCGGGTCGGCCGTGCCGGAGTGGTCGCGCCAGGCCTCGTCCCACCAGCCGTCGAGCGTGCTGAAGTTGAGGTTGGCGTTGGCCGCCGCCTTCATCCCGCTGGTCCCGCTCGCCTCCATCGGCCGGCGCGGGTTGTTCAGCCAGACGTCCACCCCCTGGACGAGGTATCGGGCGATGTGGATGTCGTAGTCCTCCAGAAAGACGACGCGGTGGCGCAGCTCCGGCCGGCGGGTGGCCATCAGCACCTGGCGAATCAGCTCCTTGCCGGCGTCGTCGCGCGGGTGGGCCTTGCCGGCGTAGATGACCTGGATCGGCCGGTCGGCATTGTTGACCAGCGAGATGAGCCGGTCGATGTCGCGCAGCAACAACGTCGCGCGCTTGTACGTCGCGAAGCGCCGGGCGAACCCGATCGTCAGGATCTCCGGGTCGAGCACCTCGCTCGCGCGATTGATCTCCGACTGCGCCGCCCCGCGGTGCTCCAGCTGATCCCGCAGCGTCTCGCGGACGTGGAGGACGAGCGCCTCGCGATGGCGCTCGTGGACGCGCCAGAGTTCCTCCGGCGGGATCTGGTTGGCCTGGGCCCAGACATCCTCGTCGGTCGGCTCGATGCGCCAGCGGGGCCCGATGTAGCGGTCGTAGTAGCCCGCCATCTCCTCGGAGACCCAGGTCGCCAGGTGGACACCATTGGTGATATGGCCAATCGGGACCTCGTCGACGGGGACGCCCGGCCAGAGCGCGTGCCACATGTCGCGCGACACCTTGCCGTGCAGCTCGCTGACGCCGTTGGTATAGGCGGCCATCTTCAGCGCCAGCACCGTCATCCCGAATAGCTCGCTCTCGTCAGCCGGGTTGATCCGGCCCAACGCCAGCAGATCGGCCCGCTCGAGGCCGAACTCGGCGGCGTATTCCTCCAGGTAGCGGTGAATGAGGTCGGCCGGGAAGGCGTCGTGGCCGGCCGGGACCGGCGTGTGGGTGGTGAAAACGATGCCGGCCGAGGCGGCCTGACGCGCCTCCTCGAACGTCAGGTCGTGCGCGGCCATGAGCGTCCGCGTCCGCTCCAGCGCCAGGAAGGCGGAGTGACCCTCGTTCATATGAAACACGGTCGGCTCGATCCCCAGCGCGGCGAGCGCCCGGCAGCCGCCGATCCCGAGCACGACCTCCTGGCGAATCCGCGTCTCCAGGTCACCGCCGTAGAGCTGATCGGTGATGCCGCGATCCTCCGGCAGGTTCTCGGGGATGTTCGTGTCCAGCAGGTAGAGCTGGACACGGCCGACCTGAGCCAGCCAGACCTGGGCGACGACCTCGCGGCCGGGATGGGGCACGCGCACTGCCAGCGGCGCGCCTGCCGCATCGTGCACCAGCGTCAGCGGCAGGTTGTGGAAGTCGTTCTCCTCGGAGAACTCCTGCTGCCAGCCGGCGTCGTTGAGCGTCTGGCGGAAGTAGCCATGCTGGTAGAGCAGCCCGATCCCGACCAGCGGCAGGCCCAGGTCGCTGGCCGACTTCAGGTGGTCGCCGGCCAGCAGGCCAAGGCCGCCGGCGAAGATGTTCAGGCAGTTGGCCACGCCGAACTCCGGCGAGAAGTAGGCGATCCGTGGCGCGTCGGCCGGCCCGTGCGTGCGGGCATACCACGTGTTCGTCGTCGCCATATAGGCGTCGAACTCGGCGGCGACGCGCTCCAGTTGCAGCCGGAAGCCCTCGTCGGCGGCGGCTTCCTCGAGCCGCGACTGGTCGATCGAGCCGAGCAGGCGAATCGGGTTATGGTTCGTGCGCTTCCAGAGGTCGGGGTCGAGCCGGGCGAACAGCCCCCGACTCGGCGGATTCCATGACCAACGCATGTTCATCGCGATATCGCGCAGGCGGCGCAACTCCGGCGGGAGCACCGGAACGATCGAGAAGGTGCGAATCGGCTTCATCGGGTCCTGATCCTCTATCGTCGTCCTGATCCGGCAGTCGCCGCGGGCGTCTGCCTCAACCGTCAAGGATACCGCCAGCCGGCAACACACCACGATCCTCGCGCTCAGGAGTCGAACGATGAAGATCACCCCGCTCCACGACTGGGACGTGACGCCGAAGGAGGCGGTCGCGATCCAGCGCGATCTGCGCGAACGGCTCGATCTGCGCGACGGCGTCCGCCTCGACGATATGCGCACCGTTGCCGGCGTCGACAACGCCTACTCCGGCCGCGGTCGCGAGGCGGTCGCGCACGCCGTCGTGGTGGTGCTGTCGTTCCCGGCGCTGGAGATCGTCGAGACGCGCACGGCAGTCCAACCGGTGACGTTCCCCTACGTGCCGGGGCTGCTCTCGTTCCGCGAAGGGCCGGCGGTCATCGCCGCCTTCGAGCAGGTCGAGACGGTCCCCGACGTCGTCCTCTTCGACGCCCAGGGCATCGCCCACCCACGCCGGCTGGGCGCCGCGGCGCACCTCGGCCTTTTCGTCGGGCTGCCATCGATCGGTTGCGCCAAGAGCCGGCTGGCCGGCGAGTACGACGAGCCGGGAGACGCCTTCGGCGACCGCAGCCCGCTACGGATCGACGGCGAAGTCGTCGGCGCCGTGGCCGGGTGCGGTGTGCACGGCGCCGGTGC
>DAOKZM010000262.1:0-5149 GCA_035325665.1 Thermomicrobiales bacterium
GGGGGGGGAGCTGATCATCGGCCTCGACTCCGAGCCGCCGACCCTCGATCCGCACGCCTCGCCGAGCGCGGTGACGTTTATGGTCACCTCGTCGATCGCCGAGACCCTCCTCTATCTGACTGCCGAGCGCGAGCTCGCTCCGTGGCTCGCGGAATCATGGGAAGCGTCGACCGACGGCAAGACCTACACGTTCTCCTTGCGCCAGGACGTCACCTACCAGGACGGCGAACCGTTCAACGCCGAGAGCGTCAAGGGGAACTTCGACCGGATCGTCGATCCGAACTTCCAGGCCGGCGGCTCGCTGGCGGCGCTGGCGGGGTATACCGGCACCGAGGCGACCGACGAGTTCACAGCGGTCGGGTCGTTCGAGAGCGCATACGCGCCGTTTCTGACCTATGCGGCCGGCGGCACCCTCGGAATGGTCTCGCTCAAAGCTGTCGAGGAGCTGGGCGATCAGTTCGGCACGCAGATCGTCACGTCTGGGCCATTCAAGGTCGAGAAGTACACCGCGAAGGACAACGTCTCGATCGTCCGCTGGGAGGACTACAACCGGCAGGCGCCGTGGAGCGACCGCGAAGGCCCGCCGTACCTCGACCGCATCGTGTTCAAGTTCATCCCCGAGGGATCGACGCGCGTCACGACCGTCGAGACCGGCGAGACGCAGATGATCCAGGGGGTGCCGTCGCAGGATCTCGCCCGGCTCGAGGGCAGCGACGACATTACCGTCACCAAGATGCCCTGGAGCGGCGTCCCGCGCATCCTGATGCTGAACACAAGCATGGCCCCGACCGACGACGTCAACGTCCGCAAGGCGGTCAGCCTGGCGATCGACCGTCAGGCGCTCGTCGATACGGTCTTCGCCGGCATCGGCGAGGTCGCCATCGGCATGCTGACCAAGCTGATGCTCGACGACCCGTCCCTCTCGCAGCCGTACGACCCCGACCAGGCGAAGCAGTTGCTCGAGGAGGCCGGCTGGACCGGGGACAGCGGAACTCGCGAGAAGGACGGCCAGAAGCTCACGTTCATCCTGAACGTCGTCGATCCTGGGTCTGGTCCGCCGCCGGAGGCGCAGCTCATCCAGGCCAACCTGATCGACGTCGGCTTCGACTGCCAGATCAAGGCCCAGGCACGCGCGCCGTGGTACGAGGACAACTACAACTGCGCGACCAACGGACCGTTGATGTTCCTGCGCTCCGGCGACTACGACGGGCTGTACGCGATGTTCCACTCGTCGTTGATCGGCAAGAACTTCAACTTCGCCTGCCTGAACGACCCGGACATCGACGCGCTGCTGGAGCAGGGGCGCGCCGAGACCGACGCCGCCAAGCGGCGGGACATCTATCTCGAGGTCGAGCAGAAGCTGGCGGACATGGCGGCGGCAGCGCCGCTGGTCGACGAATACGCTGTCTGGGCCGGCAAGCAGGAGGTCCCGGGGCTGCAGTGCAACGGCTACACCTACCCGGTCTTCGGCGACGTCTCGGTTCAGTCGTAGCCGCCGACGCTCGACGGTAGGAAGCAGATGGGGGGCGGCGGCGAGCCGTCCCCCTTGGGGGCGGGTTCATGGGGAGATTCCTGATCCAGCGGTTCCTGGCGACGATCCCGGTGGTGCTGGGGGTCACCATCGCCGTGTTCGCGATGCTGCACCTCGTCCCCGGCGATCCGGTCCAGATGATGCTCGGCGAGTTCCAGACGAGCCCCGAGCAGATCGAGAAGCTCAAGGCGCAGCTCTACCTCGACGAGCCGCTGCCGCAGCAGTATGGCCGCTACCTGACGAACGCGCTGCAAGGCGACCTGGGCTACTCGATCCGTAGCAAGCGCCCGGTGATGGACGAAATCAAGGACAACCTGCCATCGACCCTCGTCCTGACGCTCAGCGGGTTGGGCGTCGCGATCGTCATCGGGATGTCGCTGGGCATCGTCGCAGCGGTGAAGCAGAACACCTGGGCGGATCTCTCGGCCATGATCATCGCCATGCTCGGAGTCTCGATGCCCAGCTTCTGGCTCGGGTTGCTGCTGATCTTCGCCTTCTCGCTCAAGCTTGAATGGTTTCCCGCGACCGGCGGAGGTGACTTCAGGCATCTCATCCTGCCCGCCGTGACCCTCGGGCTGGGGGCATCGGCGATCATCGCGCGCCTCACGCGCTCGACGATGCTCGAGGTGCTCCGGCAGGAGTACATCGTCACCGCGCGCGCGAAGGGGCTGCGAGGCTCGGTCGTCATCCTGCGCCACGCCCTGCGCAACGCCATGATCCCGACGGTAACCATTCTCGGCCTGCAGTTCGGCCAACTCCTCGCCGGCACAGTCGTTATCGAGACGGTCTTCGGCCGGCCGGGTATCGGCCGTCTCATCGTGTCGGCGATCCTGGAGAAGGACTTCCCGCTGGTCCAGGGCATCGTCCTGTTCATCGCCATCTCGTACGTGCTGATCAACCTGCTCGTCGACGTCTTGTACGCCGTCCTCGACCCACGCATTCGATTGGGGTAGTGACCATGGCACAGGCGGGGACCGTACCTGCCAGCAGATCTCACGACCTGACCGGCGTACCGGCGAAGCGGCCGAATCTGTTCGTCCGGCTCAGCAAGAGCAAGGTCGCCGTCGCGGGGTTCGTCGTCCTGGTCATCCTTGCCGTCATGGCGCTGGCCGCGCCGGTGATCAGCCCAGCCGAGCCGAACGCAGTCGCCCCGAGGGAGGCGCTGCGCCCACCGTCGTCGAGCAACCTCTTCGGCACCGATCAGTACGGCCGCGACGTGTTCAGCCGCGTCGTCTACGGCACGCGCATCTCGCTCCTCGTTGGGTTCATTTCGGTATCAATCGCGGTCGTGATCGGCACCGTCCTCGGCCTGATCGCTGGCTACTACGGACGTTGGACCGACACGATCATTATGCGTTTCGTCGACGTCATGCTGGCCTTCCCCGGCATCCTGCTGGCATTGGCGCTGGTAAGCATCCTGGGACCGAGCCTGCCGAACCTGATGATCGCGGTCGGCATCTCGTCGGTGCCCTCCTATGCCCGGCTCGTCCGGGGATCGGTGCTCTCGGCGAAGGAGAACGTCTACGTCGAAGCGGCGCGCGTCGTCGGCGCGACCGACGGCGTGATCATGCGCCGACACGTCCTGCCCAACGTCGTCGCCCCGGTGATCGTGCTCGCGACGCTCGGCATCGCCTCGGCCATCCTCTGGGCGGCGTCACTGAGCTTCCTCGGCCTCGGCAGCCAGCCGCCGACACCCGAGTGGGGCCGGATGCTCTCTGAGGGCCGCAATTACCTGCGCGAGCAGTGGTGGATCGCGACCTTCCCGGGGCTGGCGATCATGGTCACCGTCCTCGCCATGAACCTGCTCGGCGACGGGCTGCGCGACACCCTCGACCCGCGGCAGCAGATTCGCACCTGATACCCGACGACGATCGACGCGCCGTATCGCACGCTCCATGGCCAGGGGCAGGCAACGCGCGCCAAGACAACAAGCGTCACGAACGAAGGGGATGAAGTGAGTAAGCTGATCCTGAAGCCGGAGTCGGTTATCGACGGCGCCGGCGCGACTCCGCTGATGGGGCATGCCGTCGTCATCGACGGGCAGCATATCGCCGCCGTCGTGCCGGCCGCCGAGCTGGGCAGCGACGATGCGGCCGCAGCGATCGATCTGCCCGGCAAGACGGTGATACCCGGACTGATCAACAACCACGTCCACCTCGTGCTGCCGGGCGACAACACGCCGTTCGTCCCGTGGATCGACCTGCAATCGGACGCACCGCTCGCGCTCCGAGCCGCGCACAACATCCGGCCGTCCCTCCATGCTGGTGTCACGACCGTTCGCGACTGCGGCGGGCGTGGCGTCATCGTCCTGGACCTCCGCGCGGCGCAGGCTGCCGGCCTGGTCGAGGGCGCCGGGATCGTCTCCTGTGGCTGGACGCTCACCATCACCGGCGGCCATACGCGCCAGTTCGGCGGCGAGGTGGATGGCGAGGTCGGGCTGGCGCGGGCGGTCCGCAAGGTCGTCTCGTTGGGGGCCGATTACGTCAAGATCATGGCCGCCGGGGGTGGCACCCCGGGCACGCTACCGCAGTACCCGAGCTTCACCGAGTCGGAGCTGCGGGCCATCGTCGAGACGTCGCACGGTCTCGGCCGGCTCGTCTCGGCCCACTGCATCGCGGCGGCGTCGATCGAGAACGCCATCAACGCCGGGGTGGACCTGATCGAGCATGCCTCGTTCTACGGCCCGGACCTGATCCCGCACTACGACGAGCGCCTCGCTGAGAAGCTGGCCGCGTCCGGTATCACTGTCACGCCGACCCTGCAAGTCAACCGCGATCTAGTCGATCTGCTCGATGACGGACCCGAGCTGTCGATGTGGAAGCGCCGCCAGGAGACGCAGCGCGAGATAGTAGGCAAACTGCGCGAGCTCGGCGTGCCGCTCCTTGCCGGCTCCGACGCCGGTTGGCGCGCGACGGCGTTCGACACGTTCTGGAAGGAGCTCGACGAGCTGGTCGCCTGCGGCCTGACGCCGGTCGAGGCCATCCGCTCGGCGACGAGCGCGGTCACTGCCGCGCTAGGACACGGTGACGAGTACGGCGCCGTACGCGCCGGTCAGCGCGCCGACCTCGTCGTCGTCGACGGCGACCTGGCGGGCGACATCAGCATCCTGCAGAACGTCCATATGGTCGTCCAGGCGGGACGCGTCGTCGTCTCGCCTGCGGCATAGGGTGAGGGAATGACACAGCCAATGAGCGAAGTCCTGATCGAGCGCATGAGCTGGACACAGGTGCGCGACGCCATCGCCGGGGGTAAGCGAACGGTCATCGTCCCCGTCGCGGCGATGGAGCAGCACGGACCTCACATGGCCACCGGGACCGACACGTTCCTTGGCTACGAAACGTCGAGGCGTCTCGCGCTGGCGCTGGGTGACGCGCTCGTCTCGCCGGCAATATCGATTGGCTACTCGGTCGGCCATCTGCCAATGCCCGGCACGGTCACGATCTCCGAGGAGACGCTGATCACCGTCCTCAAGGAGGTCGTCGCCTCGCTCGTCCACCACGGCTTCACCGACGTCGTCCTGCTGGTCAGCCACGGGGGGAACTACGGGGCGATCCGCGCGGCGGTTCCCGACCTGCGCGAGAGACATCCCGGCGGCCGCATTCACGCGCAGATGAGCTT
>DAOKZM010000263.1:0-5148 GCA_035325665.1 Thermomicrobiales bacterium
CCGCCGCCAGGGGTAGCAGAGGCGATGTCGTGGTCAGCCGGTCGCAAACTCTGAAGCGGATGCTGCCTGGTCTACGGCGTCGGCGCTAATGGCGAAGTGTGAGGCGTTCCATACCTCGCGACCGCCCTGGAGCACGATCACCTGCGGCGACTCGTGACGGACGCCGGTCCGTTTTGCGATCGCGGCGGTGACGTCTCGCGCCCGGGAGACATCCACGATGGCGACGTCGCGCTCCATCCGGGATATCTCCCTGAACGCCCGCCCGCTGATCGGACACCACGGGTCGTGGTTGAAGAGGACGACGACGCGTTGCTCGGATTCCCTGAACAAGCGGTCCAGGTCCGCGATCGTCCCGACGCGGTCGTATGTATCCGGCATCTTGTCCTCCGAGTCTTCTTTGTCGTAAATCCAGCTCCTGTCGTCGCGACGCGGTCGCCGCATGGCACGACAGGTGCGTTCTCGCTTTGCTGAGTGAAGAGGGACAGTGCCGAGACACGGCGCGCAACTGGGCCAATGGTAGCACGAGGGGAACCGCATGAGATGGATGACGACGGCCAGCACGTCATCACCAGAACGAACCTGCACGACCTCAGAAACCGGGTCGCGGCGATAAAGGGTTTCGCGCAGCTGCTCGAGCGGCAGATCGGCGCGGCGCCGAGCCAGGATGGACGCTTGGTTCGTCGCGTTACTGCGCTACGCCTCGAGATCGAGCGGCTCGAAGAGGCTGTCGCCGGACTGTCGTCGCAACGGCCCGATCCGGACGACCACCGTGGCGACGACGCTCACCCAGGCTGACCGCCGTTAGCGAGGCAGTTGCGTCCGCGCGCCGACCTGCGAAGATGCTCGTGCTACGAGCACTGAACCATCGACAGGTAGATCGGACAGGGGGCGGCACGCGGCATGGTGCGGATCACGCGGGCGACGACGTATCTAGTTGGCAACCCGTGGAAGAACTGGCTGCTCCTGCGGCTGGATACGGACCAGCCCGGGCTATACGGGCTGGGCGAGGGGACGCTCAACGCCTTTGGCCGCACTGTCGAGGCGGCGATCCACGAGCTCGCGCCACGCTACGAGGGCATGGACCCGTTCCAGGTCGAGACGATCGTCCAACGGATGACGCGCGACCTGTACTCCGACGGTGGCCAGATCCACGGCAACGCCGTCGCTGCGGTCGAGGAGGCCTGCTGGGACATCATCGGCAAGGAGACGGGCCGGCCGGTCTACGACCTCATCGGCGGCCGCTATCACGAGTCGCTGCCGGTCTACGCCAACGGCTGGTACACCGGGGAGCGAACGCCTGATGCCTTCGCCGCGCGGGCGGCCGAGGTGGTCGGGATGGGCTACCGGGCGTTGAAGCTCGACCCGTGCGGCGCCGCTTGGCGAGTGATGCCGCCGGCCGAGCGGGCGCTATCACTGGAGATCGTGCGGCGAGTCCGCGAGGCGGTTGGGCCGGAGGTCCAGATCATGATCGAGGGTCACAGCCGGTTCAGCGTGGCCGAAGCGGTCTGGGTCGGCGAGCGGCTGGCCGAGGTCGAGCCGGCCTGGTTCGAGGAGCCGACGGCGCACCAGAAGATCAGTTCGACCGCCGAGGTCGCGCGGCGTGTCCCTGTCCCGGTAGCGACGGGAGAGAGCTTCACCAGCCCCCAGCAGTTCGCCGAGCTACTGGCGCACGATACCGTCCACATCCTCCAGCCCGACCCCGGCAACATGGGCGGGATCTGGCGGACCCGTCAGGTCTGCGCGATGGCCGACGCTCACTACGCCGTCGTCGCGCCTCACCAGGCCCAGGGTCCGATCTGCACCGCCGTCTGCGTCCAGCTCGGCGCGGCAATTCCCAACCTGATGGTCCAGGAGCTCTTCGACGAGTTCAACGTCGATTGGGAGCGCGAGATCGTGCTGCCGCCCCGGTGGAGGTGCGCGACGGGCGGATCGTCGTGCCAGACCATCCAGGACTCGGCGTCGACCTCAACTGGAGCGAGGTCGAGAAGCACCCATACCAGGCGCAGAACTTCCTGCCCTTGTTCGCGCCCGGTTGGGAGCGACGCGTCGGCGACGAGGGAGGTGGTCGATGATCGGCGTGCGCGGCGTCGTCCCGGCGATCGTGACACCCTTCGACGCGAGCGGAGCGGTCGACCATCGGTCGCTGACGCGGGTCGTCGCCGAGCAGCGCGCGGCAGGCGCCGATGGTCTGCTGGCGCTCGGACTCGCCGGTGAGGGAATCTATCTCTCGTTCGAGGAGCGCACGGCAGTCCTTGAGACGGTGCTGGCCGCGGCCGCGATCTGCCCGTCCTGGCCGGCTGCACCGCCGACACGACCGACGACGCCTGCCGGCTGGTCGAGATGGCGAGCCGGTTGGGCGCCGTCGAGGTCATGGTGGCTCCGCCGCGCCGGCCCGACTGGACCCGCGACGAGCTTCGCGAGCACTTCGGTCGCGTCGTCGCGGCGACCAGCGGTTCGGTGATGATCCAGGATGCGCCATTCGCGACCGGGGTCGAGCTTGGCGTCGAGTTCGTGCTCGAGCTTGCGGAATCATTCTCGAACGTCGGATCGTACAAGGTCGAGGCGTTGCCGTACTGGTCGAACGCCGTCCGGGCGCGGCAGGTGGCCGGCGAACGGCTGCGCGTCCTCGGCGGTCACGGCGGGCTCTACTTGCTGGACGTCCTCGACTCGGGCGCTGATGGCCTGATCCCGGGGTGTGACGTGACCCGTCATCTGGTCGATGCCTGGGCGGCGTTCGAGGCCGGCGACCGCGAACGAGCGGATCGGCTCTACCAGCGGATCCTACCGTTCCTGGTCTACGAAGCACAGTCGCTGGGCCTGCTCGTCGGCGGCGCGAAGGCGCTGCTGAAGGCGCGGGGGGTGATCGCGAACACGGCCAGCCGCCTGCCAGACGCGCGGTTGTCCAATGCGTCGCTGCAGCGGCTCAAGTCGACGGCGGTCGCGTGCGGGTTACTGCCGGGGGAGGGCGAAGTGGCTCACGCCTCGGAAGGCGGCCGCGGGGCAAGGTAGATCCGGACGCCGCGCCTGACCAGCCGATTCACCATCGCCAGACGGGTCTCGAGCCCGAGCCGGCCGAACGTCGGCAGGATCTGGATGCCGTGCATCTCGCCCTTGCCGACGATCCAGTCGCGAAACTGCTTGTCGCTCATTTCGGCGGCCGTGATGTTCTCGGTGCCGTCGCCCTCGTCCTTCGGCACGACGACGTAGAGGTAGCGCAGGTCGTCGACGGTGAATTCCTCGGTCACGTTGGCTCTTTCCCGCTCCGTGTCGTGACGGTTGGGCGTGTCGCGTAGGCTAGTATAGCGGCGGCGATGCGTCGTGAGCTTGGCCGATCGCCGCGCGAGGAGGGAGCTGGATGGTATACACGTCGAGCGATGAGACAGCGTCGCCGATTCTCGCGGCCGGGTCGCCATTCCGTCGCCAGGTCAAGATCGTCGCGACGCTCGGACCGGCCGTCAGCGAGCCCGACGATCTCGCGGCCATCATCGACACCGGCGTCGACGTCGCGCGGGTCAACTGCGCGCACGGCACGGTCGAGGGGCGAGCGCGGCAGATCGAGCTGGTCCGCGAGATCGCCGAGTCACGCCGCCGGAATATCCCGATCCTCCTCGACTTGCAGGGCCTTAAGATTCGCACCGGGCCGCTCGCCGGGCCGGAGCCGGCGATGCTTGCCCGCGGCTCGAAGGTCCGTGTCTACCCGGAACCGGTGGTGAGCACGCGCGAGCAACTCGGCGTCACCTATCCGGGCCTGCTCGATGCCGTGCGGCCCGAATCGCGAATCCTGCTCGCCGACGGCTTGATTGAGCTGGTGGTCGAAGAGATCGAGGACGACCACGTCGTGTGTGGCGTCGGCCGGGGTGGGCCGCTGGCCGCCCGCCAGGGAGTCACCCTGCCCAACGTCCGGCTGCAGAACGCCAGCCTGACCGATCAGGATCGGATAGACGTCCAGTTCGCCGCTGACAAGCGCGTCGAATTCCTCGGACTATCGTTCATCAGCAGCGCCGCCGATATCGTCGTGGCCCGCGACTACGCGCGTTCGCTCGGCGCGACGCCGGGGATCGTCGCCAAGATCGAGCGCCCGGCCGCGCTGGACGACATGGACGCCATCGTCAGGACTGCCGACGCGGTGATGGTCGCGCGGGGAGACATGGGCGTCCAACTACCGCTGGAGCGGGTGCCGCTGGTTCAGAAGGAGATCATCGCCGCCTGCAATCGCGCTGGGACGCCGGTGATCACGGCGACGCAGATGCTCGAGTCGATGATCATGCAGCCGGTGCCGACACGTGCGGAGGCGAGCGACGTCGCGAATGCGGTGCTGGATGGCGCCGACGCAGTGATGCTCAGCGCCGAGACGGCGACCGGGCGGAACCCGGTCGCGGCGGTCGAAATGATGGGCCGGATCATCCGCGAGGTCGGGCGGCCCGGGCCGATCCGCTCGCCAGCGGTGAGCCAGATACTACCCGCCACCGACCCGGAGCAGATCATTACCGACGCGCTCGGCCGCGCGGCGCGCGAGATGACCGACGCCGCGCCGATCGACTGCATCGTCGTGTTCACCCTCTCCGGCGCCAGCGCACGGCTCGTGGCGAAGTTCCGTCCCGGTGTACTGGTCATCGCAATAACCCCCGACCCATACGTCGCCCGCAAGCTCTCGCTCGTCTGGGGGGTTCGCGCGATCGTCTCGCCGATCATCGACGAGATCAACGCGCTGTTTGCCTCGGCGGGCCCGCAGGTCGTCGAGGCAGGCCACGCGAACGCTGGTGATGAGGCGCTGTTCGTCGGCAGCGTTCCGATCTACCACGTCAGCGGCAGGACGAACCTGCTCCACGTCCGCACGCTCGACGACTGAGTTGCGTGGCACGTCGCGTGCGCCTCTGCCAGCGCCGGCCGGTGCCGTACCGGCCGCGACGCGGCACGAGAAGGAGCGCGACGTGAGCATGGGGCAGTCCCCTGTTGATGACCAGACCTACAATCTCCTGCAGGTCCTGACGAGCAAGCTCGAGGCCTGTGCTGCCTACGAGATCTACCTTGACGACATGGACGGCGAGGGCGCAGAGCTGCTGCGTCAGATTGCGAAGGACGACGAGCGCCACGCCCAGCAGTTGCTCGATATGCTCGGGATTGCCCGGCAGTAGGCGCGAGCGACGC
>DAOKZM010000264.1:0-5107 GCA_035325665.1 Thermomicrobiales bacterium
GACCGTCGTGCCGGTCAGCGCCACCTCCAGCGTCGGCCGCAGGCAGGCGGCGCAGAGGTTCGGCCAGAGCAGGTAGGCGGAGACGCCGGCCCGCGCCAGGTCGGGCAGTGTCGCTGGCTCGACATCGTGGTCGACGATGATGAAGATGGCCTCGCGCAGGATGCGGCGGATCTGGCGCAGCAGCGGCGTGACCGGCTCGCCCCCGAATCGGGCGGCGGTGATGACGGCCGCCGGCCGCAGCGCGCGGACGCGCGACAGGATCGTCTCGCTGTCCCCGGTGACGTCCTCGACCTGGACGCCTGGCAGGCTCGCCGCCTCGTGCCGGAGCGCGACCCAGCCGATATCGTCCGTTGGGATGAGGAGCACCGTCCGTGGCGTCATCTGCGACCGCCTTGTCTACCGTGACGCCATTATCATATCACATGCGCAGGAATTGGGCGCGAGGCTGGGGTGAGATTGCGAGCCCGATCGCTTGGTCACCCGTGCATGGAGGCGGTGGTCTTGCCCAGCGTCAGGTAGCTACTCTCCGCTATCCCTCCGGCGGAAGGGACGGAGTGCAAGCCGGATGACGACGACGAGGAAGCCGCCGATGACGGCGAGGAACAGCAAGAACATGAGCAACGCCGCGAGGAGCGACGCGTCGAATGTCGGCATGGGCTATTCCTTTCGGCTCGTTCCCGATGTCAATCGGCCGGACGCTCCAGCGTGGCGATGAACTCCCGCGCCTCGGCGTCGGTCGCGAAGCAGTGCTGCTCGCCGATTGTCATCCGGGCGATCGGCTTACCGATCTCGGCCTCTGCGCGCTTTAGCTCGGCCGCTTCGGCGGCGCTTGGCGGCTCGGGGCTCGGTACCCCGACGCTGACGCAGACGCCCGTGTCCGGCGCGGCGGTCGAGACCGTCGGCTGCAGGACGCCGAGCGCGACGACGAGCGCCGCGAGGCTCGCGACGACGGCGAGCGTGATCGTGATTCTGGCGCGCATGAGGTGTCTCCTTTCGGCGCGCGCTTCGACCGAAGCGCCATCCCTGTCTCACCATCGCCCCCGCTCGACGGATCGGTCAAGGCAGAAACCGCCAATTTCGTGGCGAATCTCCGCCATCCCGCGTGGCTCGCGGCGTGCGCTTGACGCTGCCGGTAGGATCGGGGCTTGCGAGTATTCGGAGGACTGGGGGTGGAGTGGGGAGCGCGCACGACCTGATCGTGACGGCCGCGGCGGTGCTGGCGGCGACGGTCGTCGTCCAGGTGCTGGCCGGGCGGACGAAGGTCCCGTCGATCCTGCTGTACTTGGGCGTCGGTGTGCTGCTGGGGCCGATCGGCTTCGGGCTGATCGCCGCTGACAAGCTCGGCCCGACGCTGGAGGCCGCGATCAAGATCTCGGTCGCGATCATCGTCTTCGAGGGCGCCTTCTCGCTGGAGTGGACCTACCTGCGGATCGTCTCGAAGGTCGTCCGCAACCTGGTCTCGATCGGCGCGGCAATCACCGTCGTCGTCGGCGCGCTGGCGGCGCACTACATCGCCGGTCTGAGCTGGGAGCTGGCGGCGCTCTTCGGCGCGCTGGTCATGGTCACCGGCCCGACGGCGATCGGACCGCTGCTGCAGCGCGTGCGGGTCACCGGGCGGGCGCGGGCGACGCTCTCCGGCGAGGGCGTGATCATCGACCCGATCGGCGCGATCGTCACGCTGATGCTCTTCGAGCTGTTCCACGCGCCGAACGGCGACGTGCGAAACGGCGCCGTCTGGGCGCTGGAGCGGATCGGCTTCGGGGCGCTGGCGGGGGCGGTCGGGGCGTTCCTGATGCTCATCTGGCTCAGGTACTTCGTCGTCGAGCAGGCGCAGATCGCGCGCATATCGTTGCTGGCCGGCTCGGTCGGAATCTTTACCGTCAGCGACAGCATCGTGTTCGAGTCGGGCCTGACGGCGGTCGTGGTTGGCGGCATCCTGCTGGGGAATATGGAGTTCCCGCACCGCGCGGAGGCGCACCGGTTCAAGGGTGACATCACCGCGATCGTCATCGCCTCGGTCTACCTGCTGCTGGCGGCGACGCTGCACCCGGAGGACCTGACCCGGCTGGGCTGGAAGGGGCCGGCGACGGTGCTGGTGATGATGGTGGTCGCCCGGCCGCTGGCGGTGCTGGCGTCGACGATCCGCTCGCCGCTGACCTGGCGTGAGCGTGCCTTCGTCGCCGCGATCGGCCCGCGCGGCGTCGTCGCCGCCTCGCTGGCGACGTTCGTCGCGATACGGCTGCGCGAGAGCGATCCACAGGGGGCGGCGGCGCTGCTAGGGCTGGTGTTCCTGACGATCACGATGACGATCGCCGTCCAGGCGACCTATGCCGACTGGGTGGCGAACAAGCTGGGAGTGAGGCCGATGGGTGTGCTGATTATTGGCGGTGGCCGCGTTGGCAGGATGCTGGCGGAGCGGCTTATCGGAGCGAACGAGGACGTCACCATCGTCGAGATCGACGCCGAGCAGGCCGAGAAGTCCCGCCAGCTCGGCGCGCACGTGGTCATCGGCGACGCGACGCTGCCCGCGACACTGGAGCGCGCCGGGATCGAGTATGCGCAGACGGTCGTCGCGACGACCCGTTCGGACAAGGACAACCTGCTGGCCTGCCAGCTCGCGCGGACGCGCTACGACCGCGAGCACGTCGTGTCGCGGGTGACCGATCCTGATTCGTTGCCCAGCTTCGAGGAGCTCGGCATCCGCGCAATGAACCCGGCGGCGGCGACGGCGATGATCCTGTCGAATCTCGTCCGCCGGCCGGGCATCTTCAGCCTGCTCTCGGGCAACTCCTCGCGGGACGACGCCGACGTGGCCGAGGTGGTCGTCTCCAACGACGACATCGCCGGGAAGTCGCTCAAGGACCTGGCGTTTCCCGGCGACAGCCTCGTGCTGCTGATCCGGCGCGGCGGGACGCGGCTGATCCCCCACGGCGGCTCGACGCTGGAGCCGGGGGATGTCGTCACGATCGTCGGGACGAACGGCGCGACCGGGAAGGCGGCGGCGATGCTGAGTGGCCGCTCGCGGGTCGGCGGCTAGGCCGGCGGCGAGTCGTCGTGCCGGCCGTGCTGGTTCTTCAGGTAGGTCAGACAGCGCTCGAACGTCGTGTCGTCGATCAGGTCCGACGAGTGGTAGTAGTTCAGCATCGTCTTCAGCCGCAGGATCGGGATGACGTTGTAGCCCTTGTCGTGCAGCCGCTCGACACCCCCCTGCTCGCGGTCGATCAGCACGATCGCGTCGCGGACGGCCATGCCGGCGTCCTCGAGCCGCTCGGCGGTCGAGAGGATCGAGCTGCCGCCGGTCATCAGGTCGTCGATGATCAGCGCCGATTGCCCGACGAGGATGCGGCCCTCGATAACGGGCTGGAGGTCGCCTCCGCCCTGGTTGCGCGACGGCCGCAGGTAGATGAGCGGCGTATCGCTCTCGAGCGCGTAGGCGGTGGCGATGTGCAGCCCGCCCATCGGCACGCCGGCCACGGCGGCGAACGAGTGGATCCGCGAGCGGCGCCGGGCACGGTCGGCCTGGATCTCGGCGTGGATCAGCCGGGCGACGCGCCGCAGCATCGACGGCTCGCTGATGAGCACCCGCGGGTTGATATAGATCGGTGATGTGCCGGCAGTCGGGCCGAGGTCGAAGGCGCCGAACTGCACGCCGCCCAGGTCGAACAGCGCCTGTGCCAGATCGAGGTTGGAATCGACGCCGAAGAGCACTGCGCTGCTCCCTTCCGAGGTCGTCGCCTGCGGCGCGCATCGCTCAGGCACGCCTGACCGATCCCCCTCGCGCCGGGACGTGTCATAACGGCAGACGATACCACGCGACGCGGCGGCGACGCTATCGGTTCCGGGGCGGGATCACTACAATCGGGCAGGATGCGGAAAGGAGCCGGTTCATGAGGACGGTCGGCGCCGGCGAGGCGCGCAGAAGCCTGTCGCGCTTGCTCGATGCGGTCGAGCGAGGCCAGACGGTGACGATCACGCGATACGGACGTCCAGTCGCCCGGATCGAACCGGTCCGATCGAGCGCGGTCGCCGAGACGATCCGCGAGCTGATCGACGAAGGACATATGTAACAGGTCGAAGGGGAGTCATGGATTACCGCGATGCCATCCGCTGGATCATCGAGCGGGCGGGATACGAGAAGGGGTTCGTCGCCAACCCGTTCGCGGGTGATGACGTCGCCGCGCTGGGCCTGAAACGGACCGCGGCGCTATTGCGCGGCCTCGGGTCGCCGGAGCGCGCCGAGCCGATCGTCCACGTCGCCGGGACGAAGGGCAAGGGCTCGGTCAGCGCGACGGTCGAGACGCTGGCTCGCGCGGCCGGCCGGCGTACCGGTCTCTACGCCACGCCGCACCTGCACTCCTTCCGCGAGCGCATCCAGATCGACGGCCAGCCGGTGTCCGAGGAGGAGCTCGCCGCGCTGGCCGAGGCGATCGTCCCGGTCGATCGGGTCGTCCAGGCGGAGCGGCCGGAGATCGGCCAGCCGACCGCGTTCGAGGTCGCGACGGCGATGGCGCTGCCCGCCTTCCGCCGGGCCGGGGTCGAGGTGGGCGTGCTGGAGGTCGGCATGGGTGGGCGCCTCGACGCGACGAACGTCGTGACCCCGGCGGTCAGCGTCATCACCAGCATCTCCTACGACCACACCGCGATCCTCGGGGACACGCTGGAGGCGATCGCGGCCGAGAAGGGCGGCATCATCAAGCCGGACGTGCCGGTCGTCGTCGGCCCACAGCAGCCGGAAGCGCTGGTAATGCTGGAGCGCATCGCCGCCGAGCGTGGCGCGCCGCTGCTGCGCTGGGGGAGCGACTGGGAGGCCGAGGCAACGGTCGAGGGCGCGCGGCTCGCCGGCCCGTGGGGGGACTGGCGCGCGGTCCGGCTGGCGCTGGAGGGCACGCACCAGGTCGAGAACGCGGGCGTGGCCCTGATGGCGGCCTGGCAGCTCGACCCGGCGCTGCTGGCCGGCGAGGGTCGCGTGCGCGAGGCACTGGCGGCGGTACGCTGGCCAGGCCGGTTCGAGCGCGTGGCGGAGCGGCCGGACGTCTACGTCGACGGCGCCCACAACGCCGACTCGATCGCCCGGCTGGCCGAGACCGTCCGGCCGCGCCTGTCGCGC
>DAOKZM010000265.1:0-4410 GCA_035325665.1 Thermomicrobiales bacterium
CGACGGTCAGCCCGCCCAGCACCAGCGCCAGGCCGGCCGCCCGCGTCCGGTCGAACGCCCCGCGATACTGGGTGTAGATCGCGCGGGTGAAGACGTCGAATTGCAGCAGCGAGACGGCACCGAAGTCGGAGAGGGTGTAGAAGGCGACCAGCAGCGCTCCGGCCGCCAGCGCCGGCCGCAGCTGTGGCAGCGTCACCCGCCGGAACGCCTCTCCGGCGCCCAGCCCCATCGAGCGGGCCGCCTCCTCTAGAGCGGCGTCCATCCCGCGCAGCGCCGCCCGCAGCGGCAGCAGGAGGGATGGGAAGGTGAACAGCGTCAGCGTCAGCGCCGCGCCCGGCAGCCCGTAGATCTCCGGCAGCCGCTCGACGCCGAACCAGCGCTCCAGCCAGCCCTGGACGATCCCGCGCGGGCCGAGCGCGGCGATCACCGCGAACGCGCCGACATAGCTGGGGATCGCTAGCGGCAGCGTCGTCAGCACCGTCCAGACCCGCCGGGCCGGCAGGTCGGTCCGCGTCGTCAGCCATGCCAGCGGCAGCGAGACGGCGACTGACGCCGCCGTGACGATGAGGGTTAGCAGGATGGTGTTGCGCAGGATCTCGAATGTCTTCGGTCGCCAGAGCAGGTCCAGCAGCTCCCAGCCGCCCTCCGACGCCCGAATGACGAGGTAGACCAGCGGCGAGACCATCAGCGCCGCGATCAGCAGCGCGACGGCGACCAGCGCCACCGGCGCCCCCCGCCGCCTCCGCCTGACCCTGCCTTTGCTGGCAACCTCGCTCGTCGCCGTCACACCCCTGTCCCCCGTACCCCGTCCCGAACCCGCGGCTGCACGCTCCACGTGCTGCGCGGCAGCCATCCTCGCCGTTGTCATCTTGAACGCATTGAAGGATCCGTCCCTCCTACGCCCGCCACCGACGAACGCGGGAGAAGGACGGATCGTCTGCTCCGCTCAGTAGTCCATGAGCGCCTTCTCGCCCGGCTCGACAGACACTCGTTCCCTTGTTATTCTGAGGCCGCAGCCGAAGAATCTCCCCGGTCGACCGCAGTCGGAAACAGGGAAATCCTTCGCTGCCGGGTGCTCTCGGGGCGGAGGATGACAGGACACGGGACAGGCTGCCACACCAGGGTCCGTGGCGACCAGCAATCCCGCGTCCCGCGTCCCGACCTACAGAATACCCGTGTCGCGCAGGAGCTCCAGCGTCCCGGCGAGGTCGTCCAGATTCGACAGATCGATCTCCGGCGTCTTGATGTCGGCCAGCGGCGCCAGCTTGGGGTTCGTCGCCACCCCCGCGACAAGCGGGTACTCCCAGGTCTCGTCGGCGAAGTACTCCTGCGCCTCCGGCGAGAGCAGGAACTCGATGAACGCCTCGGCCGCGTCGTGGTGCTTCGCGGTCTTCAGCATACCGATCCCGGCGACGTTGATCAGCGCGCCCGGATCGCCGTTGGAGTAGATGTAGTTCTCGGCTGGCAGGTCCTTGCCCGCCTGCGCCTCCTGGCCCAGCAGGTAGTAGTGGTTGACGAACCCGGCGTCGATCTCGCCGTCGATCACCGCGGTCACGATCGGGTTGTTTCCCTCGTAGTCCCGCACGTCGTTCGCCTTGATCCCCTCCAGCCACTCGCGCGCCGCGTCGTCCCCCTCCAGCACGCGCATCGCGGTGACGAACGACTGGAACGACGCATTGGTCGGCGCCCAGCCCAGCCGGCCCTTCCAGATCGGGTCGGTGAAGCCGTGGATCGAGGCCGGGATGTCGTCGGCGGTCAGCTCGTCGGTGTTGTAGACGACCGCCCGCGCGCGCCCGGTCACGCCGATCCAGGTCCCGTCGTCGGCGCGGAAGCGCGGGTCCACCAGGTCGAGGGTCTCGTCGTGCAGCTCGGCCAGCAGCCCTTCCTTGGCGACCGCGCCAAGCGCCCCGGCGTCCTGGGCGAAGAAGAGGTCGGCCGGGCTGCGATCCCCCTCCTCCAGCAGCTGGGCGGCCAGCTCGGAGGTGCCGGCGTAGCGGACCTGGATGTCGATGCCCGACTCCTCCTTGAACCGCGCGATGATCGGTCCGACCAGCTCCTCGTTGCGCCCCGAGTAGACGACCAGCACTTCTCCAGTCAGGTCGGGCGAGCCGGACGGCTCGGGGTCGGCCGCCGGATCGGCCGCCGGATCGGCCGCCAGCCCGGCCTCGGTCTCCGCGGTTCCGGCCGGAGACGTCGCGCTCTCCTCGTCGTCCCCGCCGCAGGCCGCCAGCAGCGGCATGGCCACCGTCGCCGCCGCCCCGCCGGCCAGCAGCCGCAGCACCCGCCGTCGCGTGAGCATCTGATCCTGGTCCATCTGGCTCGTGTCCTCCCCCGGTCCCCGCCCCATCACCCGGCAGGGCCACATACGGACGGCTCCCAGACCACCACCAGCGCAAGAGCGCCAGGGGTCGGAAGCCTAATCCCGACTCTATTACTCGGGATTAGGATATCCAGTGGAAATGCACGCTGTCAACGCCGGGACGAAGAATGAGGGACGAGGGATGACAAGCGCGTCATTCATGTAGGCGCTGGCGCAGAACGAGCGGTTGGTCTGTTACGGTATCGGGGCGCCCGCCCGGCGCGGCGGAAGTCGCCGACGAATCGTCACGCACCTACGGTCGTCGCCACCCTGACGCGGGAGGGCGCTCCAACCGCGTCTGCTTCCAACGTGGAAGCGTGGCGCTGCCCCCTGCGCGGCGCCGAGGAACCCCGTCCCGCGTCCCCCGTCCCTACACCAACGCCGGTGTCTTCGCGAAGTGGTCGAACGCGCCCGGCTCGAGGACGTCGCGATGCAGGTCGGTGAAGCGCATCGAGATACGCGGGCCGGTCGGGGCCGGCGCGATCATCTCGCCGATGACGATCGGCCGGCGCAGCCCGAAGCGGCGGAAGAGGTCGGCCGCGCGGGCGAACACCTCCGGCGGCGCGGTGAACAGCAGCTCGAAGTCCTCCCCACCGCGCAGCGCCAGGTCGAACCAGTCCGGGAAGTTCCAGCGCAGGCTGTTCGGGATCGGCAGGTCGTCCTGCTCCAGCAGCGCCGACACCCCGCTCGCCTCGCAGATCTTCGGCAGGTCGCCGAGCAGTCCGTCCGACACGTCCATCGCGCAACGCACCCCGGCGCGCGCCAGGAGCATCCCGGCCAGCACCTGCGGCTGCGGCTCCAGGTGCGCCTTCAGCATCGCCGGAGCGCCGTCGGCGCCCTTGTTCCCGGTCTCCAGCAGTCGGACGCCACCAGCCGACAGCCCGAGCGGCCCGGTCACGCCGATCATGTCGCCGATCTTTGCCGTATCACGCCGCAGCTCCTGCCCGGGCCGCAGTTCGCCGATCGCCGTCACCGAGATCGTCTGCGCCCGTGGCGAGCGGACGATGTCGCCCCCGGCGATCCGGATGTGGACCTTGCCGGCCAGCGCCAGCATCCCCCGGTACATGTCGAACACCCAGCGGTCCGACTCGTCGCCCCGCAGCCCGAGCGCGACCAGGGCGATCCGCGGCCGCGCCCCCATCGCCGCCAGATCGCTGACGTTCACCGCCAGCGCCCGATGCCCGATCTGCCCGGCGGTAGACCAGTCGGCGCGATAGTGGTTTCCCTCGACCAGCACGTCGGTCGTCAGCGCGACCGTCCGCCCGGGGCGCGGCTGCCAGATGGCGGTGTCGTCCCCGACGCCCAGCAGCATGCCGGACGACCTGACCCGCGACGACCCGAGCAGGTTGCGGATTGAGCGGATCAGCTCGAACTCCCCGACCTGGGACACCGGTCGGCCGGCGGTCATGGCAGATCCTCCATCATGCGGTTCTCTGGCCTCTCGTCATCGACGCCGCGGCCCGGTAGACCGCCGCCGTCTCGGCCGCGGTCCGCCGCCAGGAGTACTCCCTCGCGCGCCGCAGTCCGCGCGTCGCCAGCTCCTGCCGTAGCTCCGGCGCCCTCGCCAGTTGCAGCAGCGCCTGGGCCAGCGCCGGCACGTCGCGCGGGCCGACGACCAACCCCGCGTTGCCGACGACCTCGCGCAGCGCGGGAGTCTCCGACGCGACCACCGGCGTCCCGCAGGCCATCGCCTCCAGCAACGGCAGCCCGAACCCCTCGTAGAGGGACGGGTAGACGAACGCATCGGCCGCGTTGTACCAGATCGGCAGCTCCTCCGGCGGGACGAACCCGATGAAACGCACCGTCTGGGCGACGCCCAGCTCGCGGGCCAGCGCGAAGATCGGCTCGTGCTGCCAGCCGGCCGCCCCGGCGACCACCAACTGCCAACCCGTCTCCCCCGCCGTCCGCGCGTAGGCCTTCAGCAGCGTCTCCAGGTTCTTGCGCGGCTGCAGCGTGCCGAGGAAGAGCAGCACCGGCGTGTCCAGCCCGCGCTCGGCGCGGAAGGGCGCCACCGCATCCGGTCCCAGTGGTCGCATCTCGGCGCCCACCCC
>DAOKZM010000265.1:4420-5104 GCA_035325665.1 Thermomicrobiales bacterium
CCCCCCGTTCGGCAGGGTGACCCCCCGGGCCGGGGCGGCGTCGTAGGGCCGGATGATGCCCCGCCGCGTCGCTTCAGAGACGGAGACCCCCCGCGCCGCCCGCCGCACCGAGAGGCGCGTCATCGCCCGCAGGTAGCGCTGCTTGCGGCCGGGATACTGCTCGGGGAAGAGGTGGAACGCCAAGTCATGGACGGTCACGACGCGCGGCACGCCGGTGACCAGCGGCGCGACGTTCACCGGCGCGTGGACGACGTCCAACCCCCAGCGCCGGCCGATTGTCAGCCCGACCGTCTGTTCCCAGGCGATCCGCTGGACCGGCTGGCCCGTCCGCAGCCGCGCGTGTCGCCAGCGGACCTCCTCGGGGAACTCGCGATCCTCCGGCGGGCGATCCGGCCCGGTGAACACGACGAGGTCGAGCGACGGGTCGGCCGCCGGCAGCTCGCGGACCAGCGCCTCGGCGTAGCGGCTGACCCCCGCCTGGCGATAGGTGGGCTCGAACGACAGGAGATGTCCGATGAGTCCGACGCGCATGGCCTCGTTCGGTGTTCGCGCGGGCGAGACGGACGGGCCACGCCGCTCGCGGCCCGACCGCCAAGCCTAGCACGTTGGCGGAGAGGGGTCAGGCGCGGCGGCGCAGGGCGCGGATCAGCCGCTCGGCCGACGCCAGCTGCAAGGTCAGGTCGG
>DAOKZM010000266.1:0-1648 GCA_035325665.1 Thermomicrobiales bacterium
CTGATGCGACAGGCGGCTCTTCTCCCACTGCAGCGCCAGGCGCAGCTCCAGCGCCCGGGCGCGCGCGCCAGGCAGATCGACCAGCGCATCCAGCACCTGGTAGTCGGCCTCGGACAGGCCGGTCTCCCGTGCGAGTTCGCGCGCCAGGTGGCTCATCAGCTGCTCGTGGGTTGTGCTGTAGCGCCGCCACGTCTCCATATCCTGCTGGGGCGTGGCGCTCGGGTGCCCGTCCATGAGCGTAATGCTAACCGAGCATGGTTGACGTGTCAACCGTTGCCTCGATATAGTTGAGGCGTGAACTATGGTGGTCGGAGGAGTGTCATGTCGAGTTACGGTCACGATCTACGATTCGGGGTCTTCATCACCCCGCGCAACAGCAACCCCGACGAGGTCGTCGGCCTCGCCCAGCTGGCCGAGCAAGCCGGCCTCGACCTGGTGACGTTTCAGGACCATCCCTACCAGCCCGCCAACCTGGACACCTGGACGCTGCTAAGCTGGGTGGCCGGCCGGACCGAGCGGATCCACCTCGCGCCCAACGTGCTGAATCTGCCGCTGCGCCAGCCGGCCGTCCTCGCGCGATCGGCGGCCAGCCTCGACCTGCTCTCCGGCGGGCGGCTCGAGCTTGGGCTGGGCGCTGGCTCCTACTGGCGGGCGATCGAGGCCATGGGCGGGAAGCGCCTCGCTCCTGGTGAGGCGGTCCAGGCGCTCGACGAGGCGATCGACATCGTCCGCGGGCTGCTGGACACCAGCGAGCGCGACGCGGTCCGGGTCGATGGCAGCCACTACCGGGTTATCGGCGCCAGGCGCGGCCCGACGCCGGCCCACGACATCCCCATCCACATCGGCGGGGTGAAGCTGCGCATGCTGCGGCTGATCGGCCGGAAGGCGGACGGCTGGATGGCCACGCTCGACGCCCTGGCGCCGGGACAGCTCGCCGCGTCGAACGCGATCATCGACGCGTCCGCCCGCGAGGCAGGACGCGACCCGCGCGAGATTCGCCGCCTGGTCAACATCTCCGGCCGCTTCGCCGCCGAGCGTGGCGAGTTTCTCGACGGGCCGGCCACGCAGTGGGTTGAGGACCTGCTGCCGCTCTGCCTCGACGAGGGCATCGGGGCCTTCATTCTGATGACCGACGATCGGGCCGACGTCGAACGCTTCGCCGCGGAGGTCGCCCCGGCGCTTCGCGAGGCCGCGTATTGCGCGCTGCCCGAGCTTCGCGGCGCTACTTCCCCGCGCCGGGCATCGTCGCGCGCGAAGCGCCATGCCGGGATCGCCTACGACGCCATCCCGGCCTCGTTGGCGGCCGGCGCCGTCGAGCCGGGGGATGTCGAGTACGCCAACGTCCGCTCGAACTACCTGCGCGGGGGCTCGCCGGGGCTGGTCCTGCGACCCGGGAATCCCCACGAGGTCGCCGAGGCGCTGGCCTTCGCCCGCCAGCACCCCGACCTGCCGCTGGGCATCCGCAGCGGAGGGCATGGCGTCAGTGGGCGCTCGACGAACGACGGCGGCATTGTCATCGACTTGGGCAAGCTGAAGGAGATCGAGATCATCGACCCGGCGACTCGCCGGGTGCGCCTCGGACCGGGCGCGCGCTGGATGGATGTCGCCGCCGCGCTGGCGCCGCACGGCCTGGCGCTTAGCTCCGGCG
>DAOKZM010000266.1:1658-5075 GCA_035325665.1 Thermomicrobiales bacterium
GCATCGGCTGGCTGACCCGCCAGCACGGGCTGACGATCGACCACCTGCGCGCCGTCGAGATGATCCTGGCCGACGGCACGGCCGTCTGCGCCAGCGAGGACGAGAACCCCGACCTGTTCTGGGCGGTCCGCGGCGCGGGCGCGAACTTCGGCATCGTCACCGCGTTCGATCTGGAGGCCGACGAAGTCGGCGAGGTCGGCTGGGCGCAGATGATCTTCGACGCCAGCGATACGGCCGGCTTTCTCCAGCGTTGGGGCGCGGCGGTCGAGGCGGCCCCGCGCGACCTGACCAGCTTCCTGATCCTCAGCCCGCCGCGCAGCGGGCAGCCGGCCGTCGCCTGGGTGCTGGCGGTCGTCGATTCGGACGATCCGGAGCGAATCGTCGAGCTGCTCCAGCCGCTGGCGAACGTCGCGCCACTCTACGACCACCAGATCGTCATCACTTCGTACCCGAGCATCATGGCCAACGCGGCGCGTGGCTACCACGATGGGCACGGCGAGCCAGCCGCGCGGTCGGGCTTGCTCCGCCACATCACGCCCGAGTTCGCCGCCGCCGCCGAGCGGCTGATCAACAGCCGGGCGGTCTACTACTTCCAGCTTCGCTCGGCCGGCGGCGCCGTCGCCGACGTCGCCCCGGACGCGACCGCCTACGCCCATCGAGCTGCGAATTTCCACGTCACCGCCTTCGGCGCTAGCCACGCGCGGCTCGGGCCGCTCTGGGACGAGCTGCACGACCAGCTCGACGGCATCTATCTGAGCTTCGACACCGACCCGCGCCCGGAGCGGATCACCGACGCGTTCCCGCCGCGGACGCTCGCCCGCCTGCGCGACCTCAAGCGCCGCTACGACCCGGACAACGTCTTCCGCGACAACTTCAACATCGCGCCGCCGGCGCGAGACACGCGGCTCGTGACTGCCAGCGGGTCCACCGCGAGATGATGGATACCACGATGACTGACTACGGACACGATCTTCTCTTCGGGGCGTTCATCACCCCGACGGCGACGCCAGCCACGCAGGCAGTGGACCTGGCAGTCGTCGCCGACCACGCCGGGCTAGACCTGGTCACCTTCCAGGACCATCCCTACCAGCCAGGCTTCCACGACACCTGGACGCTGCTCTCCTTCGCCGCCTCGCGCACCGAGCGGGTGCGGCTGAGCGGCAACGTGCTCAACCTGCCGCTGCGCGACCCGGCCGTGCTGGCGCGCAGCGTCGCCAGCCTCGACCTGCTCAGTGGTGGGCGAGTCGAGCTCGGCATCGGCGCCGGGGCGTTCCAGGACGGAATCGAGGCGATGGGCGGGCGACGGCTCAGCCCCGGCCAGTCGATCGAGGCCCTGGAGGAGGCAATCTCGATCATTCGCCAGGTCTGGGACACCAGCGAGCGCGGGGCCGTGCGGCTCGACGGCAAGCACTACCAGATCGTCGGCGCGAAGCGCGGTCCAGCCCCGGCGCATGACGTCGGCATCTGGGTCGGCGCCTACAAGCCGCGGATGCTGCGGCTGGTGGGCCGGCTCGCCGACGGATCGCTGCCGTCGCTGGGCTACCTGCAGGGCGGGTTGGCTGACCTTGACGACATCAACGCGCGGATTGACGAGGGCGCCGCGGAGGCCGGACGTAACCCGGCGGTGATTCGCCGGTTGCTGAATATCAGCGGTCAATTCTCGTCGAGCGGCCGGGGGCTGCTGAGCGGCCCGCCGCGGGAGTGGGCTGAGCAGATCGCCGCGATCGCGCTGCGCTACGGCGTCAGCGCCTTCATCCTCGCCGCCGACGACGAGCAGACGATCGAGTTGTTCGCCCGCGAGGTTGCCCCGGTCGCCCGCGAGCTGGTCAGCGCCGCGCGGATCGCCCCCTGATCATCGCCGCTCAACCTTCCTCAGCGGATGGCCGATCCCGATAACGCAGATACTCGGCAAAGCTGGCCAGCTCGCGGCGCTGGCCATCGGTAAGACTCGCCGCGGCCTCGACGACGCTAGCCAGCGAGGCGTCGCGGTTGGAGGCCGGGTGGTCGCGCGCCAGCTCATCGACGATCAGCGAAAGGATGGCCGGCAGGCTGAGGTCGCAGGCCTCGGCGACGGCGGCCAGTGTCGAGATGCTGGGGATCGCCTCGTTGCGCTCGACGGCGTAGAGTGAGGTGTGGGCGAGTCCGACGCGCTCGGCGAACTCGCGCAGCGACCAGCCGCGATCGGCCCGCAGCCGCCGGAACACCACCCCGGCGGCGTCGCGGAAGCGCGCCTCCGCCAGCTCCTCGATCGTCTGCCCGCGCCGCGCCATCATCCGCCGTCTGTCTGGCCGGCCGCCCACGCCTCACGCGAGCGCTCGATCATCTCCCAGGCCTCGTCCACCTCGTGCCAGCCGAGCACCTCGGTGTCCTTCGGCTCCAGCAGCTTATAGGTGGCGAAGAACGCCTCGATCTCCAGCAGTGTGTGCGGGGCGAGGTCGCGCAGGGTGCGCACGTGGTCGAAGCGCGGGTCGCCGGTCGGCACGGCCAGCACCTTGAAGTCGCTGCCCTTCTCGTCGGACATGTCCAGCCCGCCGACCGGGCGCGCCTCGACGACACAGCCCGGGAAGGTCGGCTCGTGGACGACGACGAGGATGTCGAGGTGGTCGCCGTCCGGCGCGAGAGTGTGGGCGATGAAGCCATAGTCGGTCGGGTAGTGGACCGACGAGTACAGTACCCGGTCCAGCCGGAACTGGCCGGTGGCCTCGTCGAACTCGTACTTGTTGCGGCTCCCCTTCGGGATCTCGATGAAGGCGTCGACGACGCTGCGGTCGGTGGCCATTCGTCCTCTCAATCGTCCTCGGGCTCGCCGTTGCGATGCCGGTACTTCACGATATCGACGTCGATGACGGTGATCAGCCCCTCGTCCACCATGTCGTCGAGCAACGGCAGGACGCGCTCGATCCGCTCGGCGCTGTCGACGACATCGATCACCAGCGGCAGGTCCTCCGAGAGCCGCAGGATGCGCGCGGTGTGGATGCGCGAGTGCGCGCCGAACCCCTCGATCCCGCGCAGGACGGTCGCGCCGGCCACGCCCTCGCGCCGGAGCATCTCGACGATGGCCTGGAACAACGGCTTGCCGTGCCAGCGGTCCGATTCGCCGATGTAGACCCGTAGCCACTTGCCCGGCCCCTGGATCTTCATGGCCGCAGCTTCCTCCGCGCCGACCATCAGACCAGCCGCGCGGCGACGATGCCGAGATAGACAGCTACCAGCCCGACGACCAGCGACCCGCCCGCATTCAGCCCGGCCCGGAGATAGTCGCCGTTCTGGACCAGCTGCATCGTCTCATATGTCCAGGTCGAAAAGGTGGTGTAGCCGCCGAGGATGCCGGTCGTCATGAAGGCGCGGTGGTGGGGATCGACGATGAAGCGGTCCTGGGTGAAGGTGGCGATGAAGCCGATCAGGAACGCGCCAGTG
>DAOKZM010000267.1:0-5059 GCA_035325665.1 Thermomicrobiales bacterium
CCCCCTCGACCTCGTCATAGGACTGCTCGAAGGTGATCGTCGAGCGGATCGCCAGCGGCGCCTCCTGCCCGTACTGCCCGCGCAGGTAGCCGGTCAGGATCATGAACCCCTTGGCGTGGACCGGGCCGGAGAGCTTGATCTCGCGCTCGACGCTCTCGACCTCGCCGCCGCCGAGCGCGACGCGGGCGCTGATGCGGGTCGGCCGGCCGAAGGCGTAGTCGCCGAGGCTCAGCACCGCGATGCCGTTGATCTGACCGGTGCGCTCGCCCTCGGTCTCGACATCGATCGTGCCGTCGGTCAGCATCTCGTGGATACGCTCCTCGATCAGGTTGGAGCGATAGACCTTCATCTCGATCGCCCGCTCGACGTCCTCGGCGGCGGCGATGTCGCGGCTGGCGGCGCCGGCCCAGTGGCTCGCCTCGGGGGCGACGGTGGGGGTCTCCAGCATCCGCGCCGAGAGCTTGCGCCGGTCCTCGCGTAGCCGCGCGCCGTGCTCGATCACCCGCGCCACCGCGCCGCGGTCGAGGGGCCGCAGGCCGTTGTCGTGGATGTGGCGGCTGATGAAGGCGACGTAGTGGCCGACGTTCTCGTCGTCCCAGGTCATGTCCGGCGCGAAGTCGGCCTTCACCTTGAACAGCTCGGCGAAGTCCTCGTCGGCCGCGTAGAGGGTCTGGTAGAGCAGCGGCGAGCCGATGAGGATTACCTTGACGTCGAGCGGTATCGGCTCGGGGCGCAGTGACGCGGCCGGCGCCATGCTGAGCTGCTCGCCCATGTGCTCGATCCGGACCTCGCGGCAGAGCAGCGACCGCTTGAGCGCCTCCCAGGCGAACGGCTGGCGCAGAATGTCGGTGGCGTGGAGGATGAGAAAGCCGCCGTTGGCGCGGTGGAGGGCGCCCGGCTTGATCTCGCGGAAGTCGGTCACCATCGTGCCGAACATCGAGCGGTAGTCCATCCGTCCGATCAGGTTGTAGTAGGTCGGGTTGCGCTCGCTGACGACCGGCGCGCCGTGCGTCGCGGCGTTGTCGATCAGGACGTTGACCTGGTAGCGCGCCAGGTACTCAGCGCGGCGGCCGGCCTGCATTTGGAAGGCGGCAACCTGGGCCGGGTCGCCGGCCGGTAGCGTGTCCGGCGCGCGGAACTCGCCGTAGTGCGCCAGGACGTCCGCCTGCACCTGGTCGATGTAGTGATGGACCTCATCGACGTCGGCGTAACGCTCGCGCAGCTCGCCGAGCAGCGGGCCGATGACGAACAGCGTCACCTCGCGGTCGAGCGCGCCGATTTGCTCGGCCGCCTCGCGCTCCAGTTGGCGGGCCTGGCGCATCGTCTTTCCCAACTGCTCCTGCACGAGCTTGCCGTGCTGCTCGATCTCCTGCCGCTGGGTCTCCGGCAGCAGCCCGTAGGCCTCGTTCGGGATCGGCTGGTTGTTGATCGTCGGGATCGTCGCGATGCCGGTCGGGGTCATCTGGATCGTGAAGCTGTTGGCGACGGCGAACTGCTGTAGTTCCTCGAAGAGCTTGTCGCGCCGCTCGCCGATCTGGGACAACACCTCGCGCTGGCGGCGGGCGTAGTCCTCGCTGTCGAAGGCGCGGGGAATCTCGCGCTGGGCATCGGCGACGAACTCGAGCATGTCGGCGGCTAGCGCTGCCCCGCGCCCGGCCGGTAGGCGGATCGAGTTGGGCCGGTCGGCATCGTCGAAACTGTGGACGTAGACCCAGTCGTCCGGTGTCGGCTGCTGGGGCGCGAACGCGCCGACGAGGTCGAGGACGCTCGTCTCGCGACCGGAGCCGGGCTGGCCGGCGACGAAGATGTTGTAGCCGTAGGCGCGCATCTCCAACCCGAAGCAGATCGCGTCGATCGCCCGCGGCTGGCCGATCGTCCCGCTGCCGGGGGCGACATCGGCGGTCGTCTCGAACGGCAGCGTGGCCGGGTCGAGCCGGCGCCGCAGCGCCTCCGGCGCCAGCTCCGCCGCCGGCTGGTGAACCTCGATCGTCATGCGCCTACCCTCCGCTTCGTCACGCCTCACGTCCACGCGCAGCATACGACAGCCGCCAGCTGGCGATGTTGCGCGATTGACACGCGGGACCTTCAGCTGGTGTGGCGACTGTCACGCCGCGCGAATTGCCGCCCGAGACGCGCGGGTTATTGCCCGCGCGTCTCGGATCGTGCGCGTTGAGTATTTGTTGTTGCCAAAGGCTACCGAAATACGAGCGATAACGACGGCGTTGTACGAACACGTTGACATTCGCTGAAAATCTGTCAGCATAGTCCCACCTCAAATGTAGTGAGCAGCGGTGCGCCTCGTCGGAGGCGATCGCCGCGTATGTGCCGGAAGGCGCCCGCGCAGACAACCCTGGCCCGTCGATAGCTGTGGGGATCTCACGCGACGTCAGCCCCGTCTGCGATGCGCCGCTCCGGCGAGGGAATTGGAGGTGTCCAGCAGGGGGCAAGCCCAAGCCGCCGACCGATATTGCATCACGTTTCGACGAGGGGGGCTCATGCGACGGAAACCGATTCGCATCCTGGTCATCCTGGCAATCCTCGGCGCGACCTTCGCGATTACACCTGCCGCTGTGGCAGGGCCAGCCTCCTGCGACACCCGCGTCAACAACACGCTCGAAAAGCTGCTGGAGTGCGTCACGCTCGACGGCGTCCGCGCCCACCAGGCGGCGTTGCAGGAGATCGCCGATGACAACGGCGGCACCCGCGTCTCCGGCTCACCCGGCTACGACGCCTCGGTCGACTACGCGGTCGAGATCTTCGAAGCCGCCGGATACGCCGTGACCGTCCAGGAGTTCCAGTTCCAGACATTCATCTCGCTCTCGCCGCCGATCCTCGAGCAGGTGTCACCACCGCCTGCCGGGCCGATCGCGAACAACATCATGACCTACTCCGGTAGCGGCGACGTGACGGCTGCGGTCAGTATGCCGATCGGATCGCCGCTCGGCTGTAACGCGTCCGACTTTGCCGGTTTCCCGACGGGCCACATTGCGCTGATTCTCCGCGGTACATGCACGTTCGCGATCAAGGCGACGAACGCATACAACGCGGGGGCGGCCGGCGTGGTTATCTACAACAACATTGCCGGCCCGCTGAACGGGACGCTCGGCAACGCTTTCACGCTCGACATCCCAGTGACCTCGGTCTCCCAGGCGGATGGTCTCGTGCTGGCGGCGACACCGGGGCTGGTGCTGCGGCTGAAGACCGACACCTTCCGCGGCATGGCGACGGCTGAGAACGTGCTGGCCGAGTCGCGCTCTGGCGACCCGAACAACGTCGTGATGGCCGGCGCGCACCTCGACTCGGTCAATGCCGGGCCGGGCATCAACGACAACGGCTCCGGCAGCGCCGCGATCCTCTAGGTCGCCGAGCAGATGGCCAAGGTCAAGCCGCGCAACAAGGTGCGCTTCGCCCTCTGGGGCGCCGAGGAGGCCAGCCTGGTTGGCTCGACGTATTACGTCAACAACCTGAGCGACGACGATCTCAACCGGATCGCCCTCTACCTCAACTTCGACATGATTGGCTCGCCGAACCACGTCTTCTTCATCTACGACGGCGACGACTCGGACGGCGTCGGCTCGGGGCCGGGGCCGGACGGCTCCGCCCAGATCGAGGACGTGTTCGAGGGCTTCTTCGAGTCGCGCGGCCTGCCCTACAAGGGCGCCGACTTCAGTGGCCGCTCGGACTACGGGCCGTTTATCGCTTCCGGCATCCCGTCGGGCGGCCTGTTCACTGGCGCCGAGGGGCTCAAGACGGCCGAGGAGGCCGCGCTCTGGGGCGGCATGGCCGGGATCGCCTACGACCCCTGCTATCACCAGGCTTGCGATACGTACGCCAACGTCAACCTCGACGCGCTCGACGTCAACGCCGACGCGGTCGCCTGGGCGACGCTGCAGTTCGCGATGAACACGTCGGCCGTCAACGGCGTCAGCGGCAAGGGCAACTTCAAGCGCCAGCCGTCCGGCGCCTCGGGCGCCGCCGGCGCCAGCAGCAGCGGCCACGACGACCACCGCGTCGCCGAGTAGACCCGGCCCGCAACCACCCGGAACGCCCGCATCGCCACGCCGCGATGCGGGCGTCCCTCCTCGCGCCCCACGTCCCGCGTCTCAAACATTGACATGACTTTGTTGCGCTTGCGCCCCTCCGCGCCCCGTCGTTGTGACGGCTGCTGGCGTACGCTGGCGCTAGGATGACGACGGATGAGGAGCGTCGGCCGTGTTGGACCCGCGACGGCGAGATACGAGTCAGCCCCCAGATGCGAGCAACGGGCCACGGCGCTCGGCCTGGATCGGCGCACTGGCTTGGCTGCTCCTGCTGGCCGTCAGCTTCGTCTTCGGCTACCGGATGCTCACCACCATCGACGAATCCCCGCTCTCGATCTCATACTCCGCGTTCGTCGAGCAGGTCGCCCAGGACCGCGTCGCCAATGTCACGATCGAGGGGCAGCGCGTCTTCGGCGACTTCACTGCCGAGATGCAGCAGCGCGACGACGGGGCAGTCGCGCCACCCGACGCCGCGCTCGACCTGCCGCGCTCGACGTCGTTCCGCACGACGATCCCCCAGGACATTGCGCCCGAGCTGATGCCGTTGCTGGAGCAGCATGGCGTCCGCGTGGCCGTCGTCGAACAGCGCGACTCGATCTGGCCCACGCTGCTGATCACGCTGCTGCCGGTCGTCCTGATCGGCGGGTTCATCTTCCTCATGCTGAGCCGGTCGTCGGGGGCCGGAGGCCGCGGCGACCTCTTCAACTTCGGCCGCTCGAAGGTGCGCGTCTACGACGAGAAGCGACCGGGCGTTACCTTCGCCGATGTCGCTGGCGAGGACGAGGCCAAGGCCGACCTCCAGCAGGTGGTGGACTTCCTCCGCGAGCCGACCCGCTACCACGTCATGGGAGCGCGGCTGCCGCGCGGCATCCTGCTAGTCGGCCCGCCGGGGACGGGCAAGACGCTGATGGCCAAGGCCGTCGCGGGCGAAGCCGGGGTGCCGTTCTTTAGCGTCAGTGGCTCCGAGTTCGTCGAGATGTTCGTCGGCGTCGGCGCGTCGCGCGTGCGCGACCTGTTCG
>DAOKZM010000268.1:0-5007 GCA_035325665.1 Thermomicrobiales bacterium
GGTCCTGGTCACCGGCTCGCTCTACGTCGTCGCCGAGGCGCGCGAGGCGCTCGGGCTGGCCGAGACGCCCGCGTTCGAGCGCGCGCTGCTCTACGGGTAACTGCTTCCCCGTTGACGAATGCTCCTGGGGGCCATACCATACAGGCACGATGCGTACGTACAGTAACGGGGCGACCGCGTGGGGGTGTCGTCTCGCGTGCGTGGCGCGCGTCGAGCGTGGCCGGCGGACGAATGGTGACCGCCGGGGTTTGGGGTAGGACGGCTGCACGCCGGACGGAGGGGTGTGGGGTGTGAATAGTCGTGCTAACGTCGCGGCGACTGGCGGACTAGAGGCGTCGCTCGACCGCTTCTTTCGCTTCCGCGCGATGGGATCGAACATCCGGACCGAGCTCTTCGCCGGGCTGACGACCTTCATCGTCATGTCCTACATCATCTTCGTCAACCCGCAGATCCTCAACCTCCCGGACGGCACCGGCCTGCCGATCGCGGCGACGACGACCCCGACCTGCCTCGTCGCCGGGGTGATGACGATCCTGATGGGGCTGTACTCCAACCGGGCCTTCGCTATCGCGCCGGGGCTGGGGCTGAACGCGATCGTCGCCTTCACGCTCGTCCTCGGCGAGGGGCTGACCTTCCCGCAGGCGATGGGCGTGATCGTCGCCGAGGGCATCCTGATCACCGTCCTGGTCCTGGTCGGCCTGCGGCGCTACGTGATGGACCTGGTGCCGCTGGAGCTGAAGAAGGCGATCTCGGTCGGCATCGGCCTGCTCATCCTCTTCATTGGGTTGGTCAATGGTGGGATCGTCACGACCGGCGCGGGGACTCCGCTGGCGCTCGGCAACCTGCGCGGCCTGCCGGTGCTGGTGACGGCGATCGGGCTGGCGATCACGATCGCGCTATTGGCCCGCGGGCATCGCGCGGCGATCCTGATCGGCATCGTCGCGACGACGGTTATCGCCATCATCCTTGAGGAGATCCTCGACACCGGCCAGTTCCTGCCCGGCCAGGCGCAGACGCCGTCGACATGGATCGACACGCCGGACTTCAGCCTGCTGGGCGAGTTCTCGTTCGGTTTCTTCTCCGAACTGGGCATCGGCGTCGCCATCCTGACGATCCTGGCGATCATGATGGCCGACTTCTTCGACACGATGGGCACGCTGGTCGGCGTCGGCAGCCAGGCCGGCTATCTCAATGAGAAGGGCGAGTTGCCGGATGCGCAGAAGCCGCTGCTGGTGGACTCGCTGGCGGCGGTCGCCGGTGGCGCGGCGTCGTCCTCGTCGGCGACAACCTACATCGAGTCGGCGGCCGGCGTCGCCAACGGCGGGCGGAGCGGGCTGGTGGCCGTAGTTGTCGGCATCCTCTTCCTGCTGGCGATGCCGTTCGCGCCGCTGGTCGGGGTCGTGCCGACTCAGGCGACGGCGCCGGCGCTAATCGTCGTCGGCTGGATGATGACCAGCGTGCTCTCGGAGCGCGAGGAGGTCACCTCCGACGGCCGGATCATCCGGGCGCGCGGGATCGACTTCGGCGACATCGAGGTTGGCCTGCCGGTTCTGGCGGCGATGATCATGATGCCGCTGACCTATAACATCACCAACGGTATCGGCGCTGGGTTCGTCGTCTGGACGCTGGTCAAGATCTTCCGCGGCAAGGCTGGCGAGATCCACCCGATGATGTACGTTATCAGCCTGGCGTTTCTGGTGTACTTCCTGCGCTCCTACCTCGGGGTTCACGCCTAGCGACGGAGCGATAACCCAGGCGAGATCGTTCCGGGGCCGGCGGGGGCAACCTCGCCGGTCCTGTCCGTGGTGGCGCGCGTGGCATCATGGGGGATGAGAGATGAGGGAAGGGCGGGGGCGAATGAGTAGCTACGAGCGGGGCAGCCTGGCGCTGGTCAACGGCCAGGTTTTCACGTCGGACGCGGCGCGACCGCGCGCGACCGCGGTCGGCATCCGTTACGGGGTCATCGCCTACGTCGGCGACGACGCCGATCAGGCACGCGCGGCCGCCAGCGCTGGCGCGGAGGTGGTCGATCTGGTCGGGCGGACGGCGACGCCGGGACTGATCGACGCGCATCTGCACCCGTACCACTACGCCGAGCAGCTTCTCGGGATCGACCTGACGAAGGCGGATTCGAGCGCCGACATCCTGGAGACGATCCGCGCCCGCGCCGCGACGACTCCTACCTCCGAGCCGATCGGCGGCTGGGGTTACTACCCGCCCTACCTCGAGGGGCAGCGGCTCCCGACTCTGGCCGAGCTCGACGCTGCCGCGCCGGACCACGCCGTCGCCCTGACCCACCGCTCTGGCCACGAGATGCTGGTCAACAGCGAGACGCTGCACCGCGTCGGCTACGATCGCTCGGCGGAGGACCCGGTCGGCGGCTACCTGGAGCGCGACGACGCGGGCGAGCTGACCGGTCGGCTGGTCGAGAACGCGATGGACCCGGTTCACGCGCTGCGCCCGCCGATGTCCGACGCGCGCTACGATGCGCTGCTCCGCGCGGTGACCGACAAGCTGCTGGCCTGTGGCGCCACCTCGGCAACTGAGGCTATGCTGAGCGAGCGCGGCCAGTTTGCCGGCTACCAGCGGCTGGCCGGCGACGCGTCCGCCCCGCGGGTGCGCTACAACCTAATGCTGGATCACTGGACGATGCTCGACCCGGCCACGGCGATCGGGTTGGCGACCGGCTTCGGCGACCGGTGGCTGCGCTGCGGAGCGATGAAGTTCTTCATCGACGGCACCGAGGGAATGTCCCCCGCCAGGCTCTCCCAGCCGTTCAGCGACGACGCGAGCAACACCGGGATGTGGATGTTCCCGCCGGAGGAGTACCGCGAGCGGGTGCTCCGCGCCCACGACGCCGGCTGGCAGTGCGCGACCCACGCTATCGGCGATGCGGCGATCGAGCTGGTGCTCGACGTCTACCGCGAGGCGCAGGAGCGCAACCCGCGACCGGACCTGCGCCACCGGATCGAGCATGCCTCGCTCCTACGGCCGGACCTGGTCGAGCGCTTCGCCCGTGAGGGGGTCGTGCCGGTCCCCGGCGCGCGGTTCGCGGCGAACGACTATCAGGTGCTGATCAAGCGCTTCGGGCCGGAGCGGGTGCGCTGGTACCAGCCGTGGAACTCGCTGCTGGAGCGCAACGTGCCGGTCGCCGTCTCCAGCGACGCGCCGGTCCAGAGCCCGGAGCCGGGCCGCAACCTGAAGGCGATCGTCACCAGCCGCGCCGAGCACGACGGGGACTTGACGATGCAGCCCGAGGAGCGCATCGCGCTCGACGAGGCGCTCGTTGCCTATACCCGCAACGGCGCCTGGGCTAGTAATGAGGAGCGCGTCAAGGGCTGCCTCCAGCCCGGCATGCTCGGCGACGTCGCCGTCTTCAATACCGACCTGTTCGCCCTCGACCCGCTCGCCCTCGACACGGCCGAGATCGACCTCACGGTGGTCGACGGAGTGGTTGCGTATCGGAGGTAGGGGACGAGCGGGACGCGGGATAGGCGAACACCGCTGTGTGGCGCCGAGTCGTTGTGCGGTCTGTCGTCCCCATCGCGGTAACCAGCATGAACCGCCGGGTCGCGGCACCCCGTCCACTGCCGCCCTGGGACAGCGAGATCGCTGGACGCATCGAGGGGCGCCTCAGTGGCAGCAGCCGTCAGTCCGAACGGCTGCCGAGGCGCCGAGGTCGTCTGATCGGCCGGCGGCGATCCGCGACCACTGTGCGATCGGCCGCCCGTCCAGGCGAAATGCGTCGCCGGGGCGGTTGGTATCGAAGCGCTGCGGCCAGCCTTCGGGCGAGTCCTCCCAGGTCTCCTGGCGTCCGTAGATAGTCATGTCGAGCATCCCGTAGGAGTTGCCCATCGCCTCGCAGCCGCGGCCGGTGGTCCAGTAGGTCTCGAAGACCTGCTCGCCAACGCGCAGGTAGCAGCACTTCATGCCGAAGTGGCGACCGGCGACGATGCGGTCGACGGACTCCTCCGGCACCGAATACCACGGCACGTCCCAGCCCATGAATTCGCGATAGCGGTTGCTCTCCTCGAACGGCCCCTCGCACAGCACCGCGAAGGTGACGTCGCGCGAGTGCAGGTAGCCGAGCTCACCGACGTGCGCGTTGTTGAACGTGCAGCCCTCGCACTGGTCGGCGGCGGGCTTGCTGGTGTGCCACATCGTGTACGACGCGAACAGCTGCGTCCTGCCTTCGAAAGCGTCGAGGAACGTGATCTCCCCGCTCGCGCCGATGAGCGGCGTCGTCGGATCGACCGCAACCATCGGTAGCCGGCGGCGCGCGGCGGCGATCGCGTCGCCCGCGCGGGTGTGCGCCTTCTCGCGTTTGCGGAGCTCGGCGACCTGCTCCTGCCAGGCGCCGCGGTCCACGATCGGCGGCACGGCGTAACGGGCATTCTCGATAGTCATAGCCATCTCCTTCGCATACTCTTTAGCCTGACAACGCCCACCGGAATCGACGGGCGCTGACCTCCTGACGGCGTTGCTGACGGCACCCGTCAAAGAGTAGTCGAATCCTCGTCCCGAGAATCGACACCGCGTGGCGTTGTGGCTATGTGGAGCGTCGCCAACCGACACGACGTTGACCGGCGCGGATCGTCCGGCCCCCGCGTCGTGACCGTCTAGGGACCGCCGAGGCGTGGGCCGGGCTGTTGGTTGAGCTGGGTGCCGACCGACTTGGGGATGGCTGTCTTGGGGACGCCGCGGATGGCCTCGACCTCGAGGCCCCAGTCGAGCAGGCTGCTGACGTCGGCGTACCAGTTGTCGCCGTCGTCGCGGATGACGACGGCGATAGCGAAGCGGCCGTCGCGCCAGGCGGCGCCGGTCAGGCAGAAGCCGGCCGCGTCGGTGAACCCGGTTTTGCCGCCGATGATGTCGTCACGCATCTGGTAGAGCCGGTTGTGGTTCCAGACATCGTAGCCGTCGATATGGATCGCCGGAGTCTGCATGATCTCGCGCAGCACCGGGTAGTTCAGCAGGCTGTTCGACCCACTGTCGCTGTCCCCCGTA
>DAOKZM010000269.1:0-4992 GCA_035325665.1 Thermomicrobiales bacterium
CCGGCTCTCGGCGTCGGCGATCCGACCCGTCAGGGCGTCCACGCTGAAGCCGCCGAAGATCACGCTGTGGATGGCCCCGATGCGGGCGCAGGCCAGCATGGCCATGAGCTGCTCGGGGATGCGCGGCATGTAGATGACGATCCGGTCGCCCTGCTTGATCCCCATGCTCTTGAGCGCGCCAGCGAAGCGGCAGACCTCGTAGTAGAGGTCGCTGTAGGAGATCGTCCGGCTCGAGCCGTCCTCGCCCTCCCAGTAGAAGGCGACCTTGTTGCGCGTCGGGGTGGTCATGTGCCGGTCGAGCGCGTTGTAGACGATGTTCGTCTCGCCGCCGACGAACCACTTGGCGTTGGGTGGCTGCCAGTCCAGCACCTTGTCCCAAGGCTTGAACCAGTCGAGCTCCTGGGCCATCTCCTCCCAGAACTCCTCGGAGTGCTCGACCGACCACTGGAGCAGCTCGTCGTAGGTGGAGAAGCCCTTCTCGCGCATGTACTTCGTGATATTGGCGTTCTCGACGATGTCCTCGCTTGGCTCGAAGACGCGCTCCTCGGAGAGGACGCGGCTCGTGGTATCCCAGTCGAGCCCTTTCGGCTTCGTCGCGGTCATAGCTCCTCCTTCGCTCCCGGTATTGTGTGGAGTTGGCGGGGTTTGCGCTCCCTGTCGGTCGATTCTAGCACCCGGTCGCGGCATTCCGGCCAGCGCGGCGCTTACGCCCCGCCCGCTCCGCCTTCCACGATTTCCTGCAGCGTCTCTCGCAGCGCGTCGAGCCGCTCGGAGCCGAGGACGCTCGCGTACCCGGCCTCGAGCTCGCGCTTGACGGCGTGCGCGTCGCGCAGGAACTGCCAGCCGGCGTCGGTGAACCGGACGAGCACCGCCCGCGCGTCGGTCGGGTCGGCCACCCGAACGACGTAGCCCTGGCGCTCCAGTTCGCTGACCAGTTGGCCCATTCCCTGCTTGGTCATCCCGGCGCGCTCGGCAAGCGTCGTGATCCGCGTGCCCTCCAGGTCCAGGTGTGGCAACAGCGCCGTGTGCGCCAGCGTCAGCCCACGGTGGCCGCGCTCGTGGAGCATGGAGATCGCCCGCGCGTTGTAGGCGCGCTGCGCCTGAAGCAGCAACCGGCCGATGTGCTGCTCGCGCAGCTCGCGGATCTGCTCCTCCCCGGCCTCGGCGGCGCTGGGCTGGGGCATCGGTGGCTCCTCTCTTGACAGACTGAACAAGAGACTTTACTATCTGGGCTAGACAACCGCCTTTACTATAGCACGAGCGGGGCCGAGGTGGCCGCGTTCGGGCGAGGAGGACGACGATGTCCGCGATCCGCAGCGCCGACCTGACCGCCGTCGAGAGCCCGGGCAGGAGTGCCACGACGCCGATCGCCACGCCCCCGGCCGGCGCGATCGGCGTGAGCGTGATGCGGCAGTGCCAGCAGCCGGGCGGCGAGAACACGCCGCACAGCCACGACCGCGAGGAGGTCATCATCATGCTCGGAGGATGGGTCGAGATCGCGATCGACGGCGAGCGCCACCAGCTCGGGCCGGGCGACGCGGTGATCCTGCCGCCCGACGCGCTGCGCCAGCTTCGCAACCAGGGCGGTGAGCCGGCCGACTGGCTGCTGATCGCCCCGTCCGGCATCCGCTTCTTCCATGCCGACAGCTCGCCAGTGGCATCGGGGTGGGCTGAGTAGGCGCTCAGCCGAGCGCGACGGTCGTCGTCTCCGTGTCACACGGGTGGCCGGGCCGGACGTGCAGCAGGCCGGCGTCGAGGTCGACAACAACCGAGGCGACGGTCTGGACGTCCGGGTTGACCTCCACATCGTGGTGCTTGCAGACGCTCTTCGGGTAGTTGCTGTGGTCGCTCAGGATGGCGAAGAGGCTGTCCGCGTCGTGGCGGCCGCGGCCGCGGTCGAGGAGCGTCTCGACCCGGTGCAGGCGCATCCGCGAGTTGAGATGGTCGCCCCACTCCAGCTCGCGCATCGCGTCGTCGGTCGCGTGGTTGGTATGCGCCAGCATGTCGCGGCCGGGGATGAGCGCGGCGCGCGTCGCTGACACCTCGATGTCGTAGATGTCGCCGTCGGCGTTGGCGACCAGGTGGTTGTTGCCATTGGCGCGGCCGGCCCGCTGGGTTCGCCGGATGGCGTCCTCGAGGAATGTTGCGTCGAGGACGTCGCGGTAGGCGAGCAGCTTCGGCGTGCCGGGCCGGATGTCGCGGAACGACAGGGCGTTGCCGACCGAGCCGATGCCGCGGTCGTTCAGCCCCTGATACAGCAGCAGTCCCGAGTAGGCGAAGCCGACGAAGGCCGGCCGGTCGGTCGGCCGCGCCCGCACGACGTAGGGCAGCGCGCGGCGGATCGTGCCGGCGTCCTCGTTGTGCGCGAGCAGCGTCCCGCCGCCGGCTGTCGCCGTGCCGCTGACGGCGAGGCTGGTGCAGCCCTCGTCGTCCTCCCCGGCTCCATCGGCGGCGCGGATCAGGAAGCGCGTCTCCTGGAGGGCGTTCATGCTGAAGAGAGTCTCGAACGGGACGCCGGACCCCCCGGCCATCCCGCGGAGCTCGGCGACGCAGTGCGGCATGGCTGCCTCGGCCTGCGGCAGGAGCGTGGCGGCGAGGTCCATCGCCCGCGCCCAGCCGAGGTCGCGCTCGACTCCGGCGCGGTGGCTCTCGGTGACGGCCTGGAGACCGTCGCGCAACGCCTCGCCGATGGCGTTGCCGATCGTGCGGTGGTCGCCGGCCACGTCGATGACCGGCAGCGTCGTTCGGGTGATGGTCACCTGCACTCCCCCATTCCTGGCGGGCGGCGCGCGCCGCTCCGGACGGCTGGATGATAGGGCAATCCTGCCGGATCGCGTACAATCCGGGTACGGTGGCCGCGAGCCTCGGGGTCAGCAGTGGAGGGTGGGTCAGTCAGCCTATGGCCTTGTTCAAGCGCAGTGTGACGTCCGCGCCGTACGAGCCGCTGCGGGTTGGTCCGGAGACGCCGGGCGCCTGGCTCTTCACGCTTCGTTCGACCCCGCGCCACCACGACCCGATCAAGGCGGCGATCGAGAGCACCGGCAGCGCCCGCGTCTACTTCTCCGAGCCGCTCGCCTACCTGCGTGGCCAGGGGGTCGCGATCTTCCGCGTCGAGGCGACCGGCTTCGACTGGCTGCCGAACCTCTACCAGTTCTGGCGCGAGACCGAGGCAGTCGAGGCGTTCGCCTTCGACATCGCCCTCTACGTGAACAACGTGGATTATGTCACGTCGTTGCGCGGTCTGACCGTGGACGAGGCGCGTCGCGCCATCGAGGAGACTGCCGAGAAGACCCCCGAGAATCCCAAGAGCCACTGGCCGACGTCGCTGACGCACTAACCGCATCAACCAGCGTCGTGTGTCGTCCGGCAGCGTTCCCTGTATCCTGTCATCCGACGCCGTGGTGGCCCCTGATCCTGTCATTCTGAACGCAGTGAAGAATCCGTCTCTCCCCCGCTGAATGCGATCGAACGGAGGGGGAACGGATCCTTCGCTGCGGCTCAGGATGGCAGGACACGTGAGTGGCTGCCGGATGACGCACTGGCCGGCAGTCCGCGCCGACCCGCCGCGCGTTACGCCGGCGACCGGGGCGATCCCCACCGCCGGTTCGTTAAGACGCGGATGAGCGGGTCGAGCGGGCTGGTCGGGTAGTCCTTCCGCGCCAGCCAGGCGAGCAGCGCCGCGTACGCGCCCATGACGATGGTGTATGGCGTCGCCAGGGTGAACAGGAAGGCGCTGAAGAGCGCTCCCAGCCCGAGGCCGAGCCTCGCCCATCGGCCGCGCGCCAGCGTCAGGATGCCCATCGTCGCCTCGGCGGCGACGAGCAGCGCGGTCCAGAGCTCCGGGCGCGCGCCGGCGACGTCGCGGAAGAACCAGCGATAGGGCGCAACCGGCGACGATTCGAGCCAGTCGAACGGCTCGGCCATCCGCATCGTGACGAGCGCGTTGAACGCGGCGCCGGCCAGCCAGATCAGCCCGACGGCGATGCGCGCGATGTTCGCTGCCGGCTCGGCGGGTCCCCACGGTGAACGGAACAGGTTCATGACCAGCCTCCCTTCCTGGCACGCTCCGATCCTCCTGCCGCCCGCGTCTCGGCGGCAATCCATTTGACCGTGGCCGCGTGCCAACTTCGTGTCAGACGCCGCGATCCGGCTGGTCTCCCGGGCCGACTGCCGGTAGCATGCGCCTGGCGGCATGCGGGCCGGTCGCCGGCGCGTCCTGATCGATGGCTCGCAGGGAGAGGGTGAGACAGGTGGCACACAGGGTCGTTATCGGGTCTGTCATGCACGAGACGAATTCGTTCTCGCCGGTCGCGACAAGCCTCGCGTCGTTCCACGTCGGGCGCGATGACCTCGTCGAGGGGGCAGAAGTCGTTGCCGGGTATCGCGGGACGTTCACCGGCCTTGGTGGCTTCATCGACGTCGGCGACGCTGCCGGCTGGGAGATCGTCGGGACCGTCAGCGGCCACGCGACGCCGAGCGGCAACGTTCAGGCTGCCGCCTACGACGAGCTGAAGCACCGACTGCTCGACCACATCCGGCGAGCGGGTGAGGTAGACGGCGTGCTGCTCTACCTCCACGGCGCGATGCTGGCCGAGAACGCGCCGGACGCCGAGGGCGACCTCTGCGCGGCGGTCCGCGAGGCGGTCGGACGCGACGTGCCGATCGTCGTCGAGCTCGACCTGCACGGCAACATCACCGCGGCGATGTGCCACGCGGTGAACGCCGTCTACGTCTACCGCACCAACCCGCACATCGACTCCTACGAACGCGGGGTCGAGGCGGCGCGCTGCCTGCAGCAGATCCTCGACGGCACGCTGGAGCGGCCGCAGGTCTATATCTCCAAGCCGCCGATGATCCCGCCGACGATCAACATGCGCACCGCCGAGGGTCCGATGCGCGAGCTGATCGAGCGCGGTGCGGACTGGGAGGCGTACCCTGGCATCGTGACGACCGCCGTCTTCGGCGGCTTCGCCTACGCCGACTTCGACCAGG
>DAOKZM010000270.1:0-4959 GCA_035325665.1 Thermomicrobiales bacterium
GGGCTGCGTGGAACGTCCCAACGTTGGCGACATCCGAATAGAGCAGCACCGCCGGGCACAGCATGGGGGTCAATGGCTCATGCAGGTGCACGACGTCGAACGTCTCGCTGCGCATGAACTGGCGGACCTTCCACGTCACCGCCGGGGAGAAGGTCACGCGAGCCATCGACTCGTTCGACGGGACCGGGATCGCCATACCGACGCGATAGACATGCCCGTCGTCCGTCTCTCCAACGTCCGGCGACGTGGCTGCGATGATCCGCGTCTGGTGGCCCATCACGCGAAACTGTCGGTCGAGCTGGGTGACGTGCTCATTGACGCCACCCTGGTAGCCGAAGTCGAACGGCGAAACGAGCAGGATGCGCACCGAGGCTCCCTTCGCCGCTAGCGGTGGGCGCGACGGGCAGCGCCGCTACCCGATTCCCGGAAATCCACCCGTATGCCCCATCTCCCCGGGACGAATCGCCCCGCGGCCGGATTGTAGCATCGGTCCGGCGGGGTTTGATCGGCGGATGCCGGGCGTGGCACGCTCTTCGCGATTCGTACCGTCCTGTTGGAGGCGCACGACTGGTGTCACTACGTCCGACTGCAATCGAAATAGAATCGAAGGAGCGCGTCCCGTCGGTCATTCGCCGCGCGGCGCGCGACTATCAGCTCGCGTACGTGGGCGGCGTCTTCGCCGCGCACTGGCTCCTGGTGACGATTGTGGCCGCGCTGGCGCCCCGCTTCGCCTACGCCACCCCGCCGGTGAAGGCACTGGGCTGGGCACTGCCGCGTCTCGACGGCGTCAGCGGGCTGGTCGTCCAACCGATGCGCAACTGGGATGGCTTCTGGTACAGCCTGATCGCAGAGCTGGGCTACGTCCACAGCGCGACGACCGCATTCTGGCCGCTCTACCCATGGTCGATGCGGTTCCTCGGCACGCTGCTGGTCATCCCCTACGAGACGGCCGGCTACATCCTGTCTAACGTCGCCTTCCTCATCGCGCTCGTCGTCCTGCATCGCTTCGTGACCGAGAACTGGGGCCAGGACGTGGCGCGGCGCACGACGCCGCTGCTGGCGTTCTTCCCGACCGCGTTCTTCTTCACCGCCGTCTACTCCGAGTCGTTCTTTCTCCTATTCTCCGTCCTGGCGTTCAGCTGGGCTCGATCGGGACGCTGGTGGTTGGCCGGGGCGGCGGCGCTGCTCGCCGGACTGACGCGCAACGTCGGCGTATTGCTGATCGTGCCACTCGGCATCATGTTCCTGCGGCAGTACGGCCCGGCGCTCCGCGGGCGCTGGCTCGACCGGCTCCTCTACACGCTCTACCTCTGGCGCGAGTTCGGCAACCCGCTGATAACGCTCGATGCCCAGAAGGGCTGGGCCCGCATCCAGGCGATGCCGTGGACCACCTTCAGGATGGCGTTTCAGCAGTGGCAGGGAGACTGGCTGCACGCGCTCGTCTCGTCGCCGACCTGGACGACGTTGACCTCCTATCCGGTGCGGATGTCGTTCGCCGAATACGAGTCGCTCGACATCGCCATGACGTTCATCGGGATCGCGATGATCGTCTACACGCTGCGCGTGCTGCCGATCGAGTACGGCGCCTGGGTGGCGATCATGTTCGCGCTGCCGCTCTTCAGCCCGTCAGTGATCCACCCGCTAATGTCCATCCCACGCTTTCTGGTCGTCCTCTTCCCGCTATTCATCGCGCTCGGCATCCTGTCCCGGCGACGTTACGTCCTGCCGGCGATTCTGGTCCCGTCGACCCTGCTGATGGTGTTACTCGTCGTCCAGTTCTCGACATGGTTCTGGGTCTCCTGACTGCCCTGTACTTTCGGCCAGGTCGAATTCCCACCGAACGGTGTGTGCGTCGCGGCATTGCCAAAGCGCACCATTCATGCTCCAAAGGCCGGCGCCAGCACCGGCCGTTTGTTGTATCGGCGCGCCGCTTCGCCGTGCGCGCCCGGAGGTGAGTCGCGTGTGCGGCCGTGGGTGGTTTCGGACCTGGCGAATCCTGGCGGGGGTGAGGGTCGAGACGCACGGGCGGGCGGCGTGGGGGAGGTGGGGGGGCTATGATGCCGAGGGGTGGAGAGGGCCCCCCCCTTGCGACAACGCCGGGCAGCCCGGTACCGCCGTCCCGCCACAAGAGCAGCTCGACGCGCTCAACATCAAGCTGTCGGCGCCGGGCGCGAGCCTGTACCGGACCGACGACGACCTCGAGACCGTGAGTGCCTTCTACTCCGAGGGGGTGAAAGCCGACAACTGGATCGTACCGCTGACTGTGCCGGTCACTGAGGCCGCCAGCGTTTCGGTCATGCACAAGGACAAGCAGGTCGCGGCCGTCATGTCGTTGACTGGGACAATGGCCAAGATGGTCGAGACGCTGATCACGTCTCAGGGGCTCACCTTCGACGCCAGCAAGGTCCAGGACGACGACGTCGTCATCCTCGAATCGCACTTCACCTGCGACGAGCCGGAAATCCAAGCCTGCCTCGACGCGCTGAGGGAGGCCACCGCGCAGTAGCGCCGTATACACACCGGGGGCGGCTCGTCTGCCGCCCCCGGTTGACGATCGATGTTCCGTGTCAGCGGGTTACGCGGTAGTTCGGCGCTTCCTTGGTGATGACGACATCGTGCGGATGGCTCTCGCGCAGGCCGGCCGAGGTGATGCGGACGAAGCGGGCGTCGTTCTTGAGCGCCTCGATCGTTGGCGCGCCGCAGTAGCCCATCGCCGTTCGCAGGCCGCCGACCAGCTGGTAGACGATCGTCGAGAGCGGGCCCTTGTAGGGCACGCGCCCCTCGATGCCCTCCGGCACGAACTTGGCCAGGCTGTCGACATCCTGTTGGAAGTAGCGGTCCTTCGAGAAGGAGCGCTCCTTCATCGCGCCCAGCGAGCCCATGCCACGATACTCCTTGAAGCGCTCGCCCTGGAACAGGACGACCTCCCCCGGGCTCTCCTCGGTCCCGGCCAGCAGACCGCCGAGCATGACCGAATCCGCCCCCGCCGCGATCGCCTTGGCGATATCGCCGGAGTACTGAGCGCCGCCGTCGGCGATCAACGGAACGCCGGCAGCGCTAGCTGCCCGGGCGCTGTCCATGATGGCCGAAATCTGCGGCACGCCAGTGCCGGCGACGACGCGCGTCGTACAGATCGATCCCGGCCCGACGCCGATCTTGACGACATCGGCGCCCGCCTCGATCAGCGCCTGGGTGGCAGCGCGGGTCGCGACGTTGCCAGCGACGAGCTCGACCTGCAGCTCGCGCTTGATCCGCCGGACCATGTCGAGTACTCCGCTGTTGTGGCCGTGGGCGGTATCGACGATGATGACATCGACGTTCGCGGCGACGAGCGCCGAGGCGCGCTCGAAGGCGTCGTCGCCGACGCCGACCGCCGCGGCGACTCGCAGGCGGCCCTGGTCGTCCTTGGTTGCGTTGGGGTACTGGATCTTCTTCTGGATGTCCTTGACCGTGATCAGGCCCTTGAGATAGCCGTGGTCATCGACGACCGGCAGCTTCTCGATCTTGTGCTGGTGGAGGATCTCGCGAGCTTCATCCAGCGTCGTCCCGACCGGGACGGTCACCAGGTTCTCGCTGGTCATCAGCGTTGCGATCGGCCGGTCGAGGTTGTCCTCGAAGCGCAGGTCGCGGTTGGTCAGAATACCGACCAGCAAACCGTCACCGTCGGTGATCGGCACGCCGGAGATGTGGTAGCGCTCCATCATTGCGACGGCGTCAGAGAGCAAGTCGTCCGGCCGCAGCGTCACCGGCTCGACGATCATGCCGGACTCGCTGCGCTTGACCTTGTCGACCTCCTGGACCTGCTCGCGAATCGGCAGGTTGCGATGGATGACGCCGATGCCTCCCTCGCGCGCCAGGGCGATCGCCATGCGCGCCTCGGTGACGGTGTCCATCGCAGCCGAGACGATCGGGATATTCAGCCGGATGTTGCGCGAAAACCACGTGCCGGTGTTGACGTTGCTCGGGATCACGTCCGACGCCGCTGGCAACAGCAGCACGTCGTCGAACGTCAGCCCGGTCCCGACGATCTTCTCGTTGAGATCGAAACCCATCCCGTCCGACCCGACGATCCGCGCGGCTTTCGGGTCCCCCATGATCGTCATCGAATCGCTCTCTCCTTCGCCCGCGGTCCTGCCGCCTGTGCTGATGCCACCATAGCCACGCTACTCTCCGGACGCCGCGACGGATTCCGCGCCTGCCACGCCGCCGGGCTCGCGCTCGTCGGCGGAGCACAGCCCCAGCCGCTGGGCGACCTCTTCCCCGAGCTCACGATACGCTTCCGCGCCGCGCGACGTCGGGTCATACTCGTAGATCGAACGACCGTGCGACGGCGCCTCGGCCAGTCGGACAGTCCGCGGCACGATCGTGCGGAAGATACGGTTGGGAAACAGCCGCGCGACGTCCCGCACGACGTCGCCGGCCAGCCGGGTGCGCGAGTCATACATCGTCATCACCAGCCCGAGGATGTCGAGCCGGCGGTTCAGCCCGCGCTTGACGAGATCGACCGTGTTGATCAGCTGGGTCAGCCCCTCGAGCGCCAGATACTCGCACTGGACCGGGATCAGCACATCGTCGGCTGTCGCCAGCCCGTTGACCGTCAGCAGGCCCAGCGAGGGCGGGCAGTCGATGATGATCGTGTCGTAGCGCTCGCGGACCGGCGCCAGCGCCGCGTCCAGCCGCATCTGCGGCCGGGTCAGGCTGGTCAGCTCGACCTCGGCGCCGGCCAGCAGGTGATTGGCGGCGATGAGGTCCAGCCTCGGCCGAACGTCGCGGACGACGACCTCCTCGATGTCGGCGCCATCGACGATCAAGTCGTAGACGGTGCGGTCGAGAGCGCGCTTGTCGAGACCGACCGAGCTGGTCGCGTTACCCTGCGGGTCGAGGTCGATCAGGAGCGTCCGGAATCCGCGCTCGGCAAGGTCGCAGGCGATGTTCACGGCGGTCGTGGTCTTGCCGACG
>DAOKZM010000271.1:0-4953 GCA_035325665.1 Thermomicrobiales bacterium
CAGGCGGGCGTAGGTGGACGGCAGCAGCTCCGGCATAACCAGCGTGTCACCCAGAATCGGCAGGAAGTTGGCGTGGCCGGTCCAGCGCGGGACGACGTGCATGTGGAGGTGGTCGGCGACGCCGGCGCCGGCGACCGCGCCCAGATTCAGGCCCAGGTTGAACCCGTCGCAGCGCAGGACGCGGCGGGACGCCTCGACGGCGAGCGTAGCCAGCTCCAGCAACTCGGCACGGGCCGCGGGGTCGAGCTCCTCGATCGTGGGGACATGGTCGTAGGGGACAACCATCGAGTGGCCAGAGTTGTAGGGGTAGAGGTTGAGCATGACGAAGGCGCGCTCGCCGCGGTGGACGATCAGCGACTCGCGGTCGTCGCCCACCGCGAGGACATCGCAGAAGACGCAGCCCGAGCGCTTCGTGCCGCCGACGTAGGCCATTCGCCAGGGACTCCAGAGTCGTTCCACATCGCATCTCCCGCGCGCCGCAATCCGTCGCCGCGACCCCGATCGTAACAGAAGCATGGCCCGGCGGATGGGACAGGCAGTCACGCGCGACCACCAGCAAAGCGTACGTTCGCGGACACAACCGGCAAGGTGTGCCGGAGGGTATGCTATACTGCCGAGTTGGATGCCACCGAACTCGGCCCGGACTACATGATGACACGAAGGTTGTCGTGGCGAGCGGACGGCTTGACAGAGGGACACTGATCGCCTTGGCGGTGAACGGCCGCCGCGAACACCGTACGGTCGCGGATTCACCCTATTGGCTCGTCGTCACGGCTCGGCTGGTGTCCGATGCCGTGCTGGTCTTCGCCGGGTTCTACCTGGCCTACTGGCTGCGTTACTCACTGCACGTCGGCGGCGAGGTGCTCCTCTGGGCGCACCAGCCGTTCTCGTTCTTCGCCTCCAAGGCGCTGATGCTGACGGCGCTGGTAGTCGTCATCTTCCAGGTGCGCGGGATCTACCGGCAGCCGCGCTGGACGACGTTCCTCGACGAGGCGATGTCGATCGCCAACGGGGTGACGACCGCGATGGCGCTGGTCGTCCTGTACTCCTTCCTGCAGCGGTTCTACCCATCGCGCCTGCTATTCATTTACGCCTGGCTGCTGATCATCGCGCTGCTGATCGGGAAGCGGCTGCTCGTCCGCTTCGTCCGCGAGCGGCTGTGGATGCGCGGCATCGGAGTCGACCGGGTGCTGGTCATCGGCGCTGGCCGGGCCGGCGAGCGGTTGATGCAGTGGTTGCTGAGCCAGCCGCGGCTCGGCTACAACGTCGTCGGGTTCGTCGATGACGCCCCGCCGCCGGAGGGCTGGGCGATCGCCACCGACCGCAAGGTCGTCCGCCCGCGGTATCTCGGGACCGAGGACGAGGTCGGCGCGCTGGTGCGCGAGCACGATGTCGATGAGGTCATCATCGCGCTCCCGACAACTTCGCACGAGAAGATCATGGGCATCGTGAACCAATGCCGGGCGGCCGAGGTCGAGTTCAAGCTCGTCCCGGACCTGTTCGAGCTGGCGATGGACCGCGTGAACATCCACGACGTCGCCGGCCTGCCGCTAATCGCGCTGAAGCCGGCCGAGATCGCCGGCCTGAACTACGCGGTGAAACGCGTGATCGACGTGCTGGTAGCGACGATGGTCCTGCTCGTCGGCGCGATCCCGATGGCGGCGATCGCGCTAGCGATCAAGCTGGACTCGGACGGGCCGATCCTGTTCCGGCAGGTGCGGGTCGGCCGGAACGGCCGGCACTTCGTCTGCTTCAAGTTCCGGACGATGGTCCGAGATGCGGAGAAGCAGCAGAATCACCTTCTCCAGGCACACAACATGGATGGCCGGCTGGCAAAGCTAAGGAAGGACCCGCGGCGAACGCGGGTCGGCAAGCTCTTGCGCCGGACGAGCTTCGACGAGCTGCCGCAGTTCTTCAACGTCCTCAAGGGCGAGATGAGCGTCGTCGGGCCTCGGCCGCCGGTGCCAGCCGAGGTGGCCGAGTACGACGAGTGGCACCTCGGGCGGCTGCTGGTGACGCCGGGGCTGACGGGACTGTGGCAGGTCTCGGGCCGCAGCAACCTGACGTTCGACGAGATGGCGCGACTGGACCTCTACTACGCCGAGCACTGGTCGCCGTGGCTCGACATCACGATCATGCTGCGGACGATCCCGGCAATCCTGACGGCGCGTGGCGCATACTAGCGACATGATGCAGCAGATCGATGCCGAGCCGACGACGTGCTCGCCGGGAGTCCGCCTGCCGGAGCGGACCGTCCTCGTCCACGACTACCTGAACCAGTACGGCGGCGCCGAGCGGCTGCTGGAGGTCATGCACGACCTCGCGCCCGAAGCGCCGGTCTACACGTCGATGTACGACCCGGACAGGATGCCGGCGGCGTACCGGTCGTGGGACATCCGGACGACGTGGATGGGCCGGCTGCCCGGAATAACCGCGTCGCACCAGCGCTATCTGCCGGCCTACCCGCTGGCCTTCGATCGGCTGCGGGTGCCGGGCTGCGACCTGGTGCTGTCGTCGTCGAGCGCGTTCGCCAAGGCGGTTCGGCCACCGGTCGGGGCGGCGCACGTTGCCTACATCCACTCGCCGATGCGCTTCGCCTGGAACCTCGACGGCTACGTCGAACGCGAGCGCATGTCGCCAGCCATGCGGCGGGCGCTCGGGCCGGCGATGGCGGCGATGCGGCGCTGGGACCGCCGGACAGCAGCGCGGGTGGACCGGTTCGCGGCCAACTCGACCGCAGTTCGCGACCGAATCCGCGCCTTCTGGGATCGCGATGCGACGGTCATCCACCCTCCGGTCGATGTTGAGCGCTTCGCGTCAGTGCCGGAGACAGAGGTCGGCGACTACTTCCTGATGGTGTCGCGGCTGGTGCCCTACAAGCGCTTCGACCTGGCGATCGAGGCGTTCAATGCACTGGGGCTGCCGCTCTGGATCGTCGGGGATGGACGCGACCGCGCGGCACTGGAGCGGCAGGCCGGACCGACCGTCCGGCTGCTGGGCCGGGTCAGCGATATCGAGCTGGCCGCGCTCTACGCGCGGGCGCGAGCGGTAGTCTTCATGTCCGAGGACGACTTCGGGATTGCTCAGGTCGAGGCGCAGGCCGCCGGCCGGCCGGTGATCGCGCTTGGCGCCGGGGGAGCGCTGGACACCGTCATCGACGGCGAGACCGGCGTCCACGTCCGCGAGCAGACGACGGCGAGCTTGGTCGAAGCAGTCCGCCGCTTCGAGCGCCTGTCGTTCTCCCCGGAGCGTAACGTCGCGCACGCGGCGCGATTCTCGAAGGAGCGGTTCGCTCGCGAGCTCGTGGCGTTGGTTGACGAGACGCGCGATGGTCTGCGGTCGGGAGGAGCGCGCCCGTGGAGCTAAGCGTTTATCTTCGCGCGCTGCGGCGGCGCTGGCCGATCGTCGTGGGTATCCCGCTGGCGGCGCTGCTGGTTGCCTTGGTCCAGCTCGCAATGTGGGAGCCGACCTATACGACGACGGTGCGGGCGCGAGTCATCTACCAGGACAACCAGCCGCCGACGAACGACTACGAGTACGGCGGCTTCTATACCTTCGGGGCGAGCGAGTACAACATCGACGACCTCGTCGAGGTGGTGCGCGGCAACGTCTTCGCCCAGGCGGTCGCCGATCGCCTGGCCTCGGGCGGCGTGAGCGCCAGCGCGGGCGAGGTGGCCCAGGCGATCGCTAGCGACCGGACGCACCGTATCCTGACAGTCCAGGTGTCCTCGTCAGACCAGACGCGAGCGGTCGATCTGGCGAGGGCCGTCGCCGAGGAGCTGGAGCTGGACGCGACGGCCTACCTGGGGCTGGACGCGCTGGAATCGACGGCGTTGATCGACATCATCGAGCGGCCGAACGGGGCCGCGCCGAACACGACCCGGACGATGCTGCTGCTGGCGCTCGAGGTGCTGGCGGGCATCGGGGCCGGCGTGCTCATCGCCTTCCTCGTCGACTACCTCGACGATACGCTGCGCGACTCCGAGACGCTGGCGGCGACGCTCGGAGTGCCGCATCTGGCGACCGTGCCGACGGCGCCGAGCCGATGATGCGCCCGGAGGAGATCGCGCTGGCGGTCGCGCGCCGCGCCTGGATCATCGTCGTCGCGATCGTCGTGGCGGCACTGGTAGCCTACGTCGGGACGAGCCTGGAGCCGAAGACGTACACGGCCAGCTCGCAGCTGATGGCGGTTTCTGAGCCGCCGGACTACTGGATCGACCTGTACGCCAAGAACCGGCTGGCGTCGTATCGCGATCTCATCTCCAACTGGACGTTCATCAGCGAGGCCCTGGCCAACGCGGGCACTGACATTCCGGTCGAGGTGGCGGCCCCCAAGGTTGCCGTGTCGCACAACCCGGATGCCAATACCGTCCAGATCATCGTGACCGACACCGACCCGCAGCGAGCGGCGACGATCGTCAACGCGCTGGCCGACGAGTTCGTCAAGCGCAACGACGCGCAGAACCAGGAGCTCCTCTCGCAGCCGCGGCCGAGCTACCAGCAGCCGCCAACGGTGGTTTCGGTCATGAAGCTGGACACGCCCTCAGCGCCGACGGAGCCGAGCGGCCCGCGGGTGAAGGTGAACACGCTGGCCGGAGCAGTCGCCGGCGCGCTGGCCGGGGCGAGTATCGTCTTCTTCCTGATCTATCGCGACGATACGTTGAAGAGCCGCGCCGACCTCGAACGGTATCTCGAGCTGCCGGTGCTGGCGTCGGTAACGCGGGGAACGAGCCGATGATCGAAGAGAGGGCCGCCGTGATGGCTGAGACGACTGGCGCGCAGGGTGGCCCCGGCAGCGAGGCCTACCGGTTGCTCCGATCGACGGTCAAGTTCGCCGCCAGCGAGCGACCGGTGCGCTCGGTGCTGGTGGTCGACATCGACCGACCGGCGGCCAGCGGCGTCGCGCGACAACTCGCCGAGTCGTTCGCGCGGGCCGGCGACCGCTGCGCCTTC
>DAOKZM010000272.1:0-2986 GCA_035325665.1 Thermomicrobiales bacterium
GTCGCCGTCCACGCGGATGACGATGTCCCCGCCGCCGCGCATCAGGTCGTCGATGCGCGCGGCCGCGACGAGCCGGCCCCGGTCCACCATCACGACATGGTCGCAGACCCGCTCGATGTCCTCCAGCAGGTGCGACGACACGACGACGGTGATCCCCAGGTCGTTGTGGATGCGCTGGATCAGCCGCAGCATCTCGTCGCGCCCCTGCGGGTCCATCCCGTTCGTCGGCTCGTCGAGGAAGACGATCAGCGGGTCGTGGACGATCGCCTGGGCCAGCTTTACCCGCTGCTTCATGCCGGTCGAGAACCCGCGGATCAGCCGGTAACGCTCCTCGTCCACTCCGACCTGATAGAGGACGTCGTTGGCCCGCTGGCGCGCCGCCCGGTGCGGCAACCCGCTCATCTCGGCCATGTGGGCGACGAAGTCCGCGGCCGTCACGTCCCCCGGTAGGCAGTCCGACTCCGGTAGGTAGCCGACTCGCTCGCGGACGTGCGTCGCCTCGCGGGACACGTCGATGCCCAGCATCGTCGCGCTGCCCGATGTCGGCTGGATCAGTCCGAGCAACAGCTTGATCAGCGTGGACTTCCCGGCGCCGTTCGCCCCGAGCAGCCCGACTGCGGCCGGTGGGATCGAGATGTCCAGCCCGTCGAGCGCGACGACCGGGCCGTAGCGTTTGGTCAGCGCGACTGTCTCGATCATCGGCTGGCCGGCCGGCAGCGCGCTCATCCGGCGCCACCGAGCGCTGTCGACCCGTGCCGGCGCCAGGCCTCGAGGCCGCCGCGCACGAGCTCCGTGCCGGAGCGCAGGGTTACGTCGCCCCTCTCGCCGCCGGCCCAGACCGAGACGACGGCGAAGACCGCCACCTTGCCGGTCGCCATGATCGTGTCCACCGCCGCCAGCACCTGGGCCATGTCCGGCCCGTCGGGCTCCTTTGTCCCGTGGTTCGGCACCAGCGACTGGTCGAGGATGTCCGAGTCGATGTGCAGGTAGAGCACGTCGCACTTCGCCGCCAGGTCGTCGATCGCCTTGCCGAGGTCCTCACCGGGGAAGCCGGGGGCCGGCGCGGCGATGACGACGTCGGTCGCGCGGACCAGCTGCTCCTCCGGCTCGTCGAGGTTGCGGACGTCCACCATCACGATCCGGTCGGTCGGCAGCGGCGCGGTCTGCCCCGAGCGCTCGCGCCAGTTCGGCCAGGCCAGCCCGGCCGCGACCGCCACCGGCATCCCGCCGAGCATCCCCGAGAGGGTCGTCCGGGGCGTGTTGAAGTCGCCGTGCGCGTCGAGCCAGACCAGCCCGATCCGCGCCGCCGGCCCGTAGGCGCGCTGGATGCCCCCGACAACTCCCGGCACGACGGCGCAGTTCCCGCCGACTACCAGCGTCGCTCGCCCGGCCTCGAGGCCTTCGGCGACCGCCTCGGCGATCTCCCCGCCGAGGATGCCAAGGTCGGTCGTCGGGTCGTCGGTCCGCTCGTCCTCCGGGAAGCGCGGCTCGTTCGTCGTCGCGTCGTCGAACGCGTCGTAACCCGCCGACGCCGCGTAGGTATCGACCGGGTCGTCCTCCGGCAGCACCGGCTTGCTGCCGCTGTAGCGGATCGGGACGACGTGGAGGCGGAGCGACTGCGCTACTGCCATGCTTGTCCTCTCTGGTCGGGGTCGGATCGTTGCGGGACATCGTACCATCGCCCCGCGACGATACGATCCGACCGAGGAGACGCGCATGCGCATCATCGACCTCGACCCGGCCGACGAGCGCCGGGTGTGCCAGGCTGCCGAGACCCTCGCCGCCGCATTCCCCGGCGAGGACCACCCCGGCGGCTGGGCGCACCTGCCCGACGCGCTGGCCGAGGTCCGCGAGTCATTCGGCGAGGGTCACCTCTCGCTCGTTGCCATCGAGGACGACGTGGTCGCCGGCTGGGTCGGCGGCGCCCGCCACTATCGCGGCAACACCTGGGAGCTGCACCCGCTCGCCGTCCACCCCGACTGGCAGCGCCGGGGCGTCGGTCGCGCCCTCGTCGCCGCCCTGGAGGAGCGCGTAGCCCGGCTGGGTGGACAGAACATCTGGCTCACCACCGACGACGACATCAGCGCGACGAACCTCGCCGGCCGCGACCTCTACCCCGACGTCCTCGCTACCCTGGCGACGTTGCGTGACGCGGGCAGCCGCATCAGCTTCTACCTCAACCTCGGCTACACCCTCACCGGCTGCATCCCCGACGCCTACGCTCCCGGCCACCATGAGCTCGTGTTCTCGAAACGGATCGGGACGGGGGACGTGGGGTGATCTCGTAGGGGCGAACCTTGTGTTCGTGGGGGGTCGGTTCGCGTAGGGGCGGGCGCAGCGCGAGCGGTTGGCATGTGACGGTGTTCGGGCGTTCGCCCGGCGCGGGGCAAGCCGCCGACGGGTCGCGGCAAAACCGCGGTCATCGCCTCCCAAACGCGGGAGGGCGCTCCGACCGTGAGTGTATCCAACGTGTTCGCGCAGCGCCCTCCCTTACACGACGATGGTGGCGCCGGTTGGGAGCGCGGCGAAGCGATGCCGAATCATCCTCATCCCTCATCCCTCATCCCGACCGTCACGAGCGCCTGCCGCGACCCGACCAGGTCGCCTGGCTTGCAGGCGACGCGCTCGACGACGCCGTCGAAGGGGGCGGCGAGGGCGATCTCGATCTTCATCGCCACCATCACCGCCAGCACGTCCCCCTCGCGGACCGCCATCCCCGGTTCGGCCGGCACCGAGACGACCGTGCCGGGCATCGGCGCGCGGAGAACACCATCGCTCGCGGCCTCGCGCTCAGCGGCGCGGATCAGTGGCCCGTCGGCCAGCAGCCAGCGGCCGCGCGAGGAGGTCAGCTCGTAGCCATCGCCCCCCGGCAGCACGGCCGTCCCGGCCGCCACCGCCGGACCCATCTCCGGCTCGGCGAATGCGTCATCTGCGGCCACCAGCACCCGCCAGCCGTCGGCCTCGCGGCGGAACGCCAGTCGCCGCT
>DAOKZM010000272.1:2996-4946 GCA_035325665.1 Thermomicrobiales bacterium
GCCGCTGCAAGCCGCCCGCTGCCGAACGGTGGACGACGTGGATGGCATCCCCGATCACCCGGAACGGTTCCCCGCCCCGCGCCAGGACCGCGCGGCCGACCGCCGCGAGCGCCCCGGCGTCCGGCGGCGTCTCGCTGACCGTCACCGTGTCGGCGGTCTGTAGGTCGTGCGCCGCCGTCCGGAAGCGCTCGTCGTCCAGCACCGCCCGTAGCCAGGGCCGGTTGGTGTAGATGCCGGCGATCCGCGAGCGGTCGAGCGCCTCGGCCAGCCGTGCCAGCGCGGCGGGACGATCCTGCCCATGGGTGATGACCTTTGCCACCAGCGAGTCGTAGAAGCTCGGGACGCTGTCGCCGGCCTGGTAGCCGGCGTCCACTCGCAGGCCTGGCAGGACGGGCCACGCCAGCAGCGTGATCTCGCCAGGGCTGGGAGCGAAGCCATGGGCTGGATCCTCGGCGTAGAGCCGCGCCTGGATCGCGTGGCCGCGCGGCGCGACCGGCTCCGGCAGGTCGTCGCTCGCCAGCAGCCCGAGCTGGATCGCTACCAGGTCCAGCCCAGTGACCTCCTCAGTGACGGTGTGCTCGACCTGCAGCCGCGGGTTGACCTCGATGAAGGCCAGCGTCCCGTCGTCGCCCATCAGGAACTCGACCGTCGCCACCCCGCGCAGCCCGACTGCCCCGGTCATCGCCACTGCATGTGCGTGGAGCGCTGCCCGTGTCTCGTCCGGTAGATCGAAGGCCGGCGCCTCCTCGAACACCTTCTGGTGCCGCCGCTGGATCGTGCAGTCGCGGTCCCCGATCGCGACCGCCTTCGCGCCGTTCCCGGCCGCCTGCACCTCGACGTGCCGCGCGCCCTCCAGGTAGCGCTCCAGGTAGACGCGCGTCCCGGCCGCCGATGCCCCCGCCTCGCGCAGCGCCGACTCGATCGCCGCCTCGACCTCCTCGACCGACCTCGCCACCCGCAGGCCGCGTCCGCCGCCGCCGCTGACCACCTTGGCGATCAGCGGGAAGCCGACCTCCCCGGCCGCCGTCGCCCAGCGCTCCCGGTCGTCGAGCGTCAGCGGCTCGCTGGCCGCCAGTACCGGCACGCCGGCCGCGACCGCCGCCTCGCGGGTCGCCACCTTGGCCCCGCAGATCGCCAGCGTCCGCGGCGATGGCCCGACGAACCTGACCCCGGCGTCGTCGCACGCCTGCGAGAGGTCGGCTCGCTCGCTGAGGAATCCGTAGCCGGGGTGCAGTGCTACCGCCCCCGCCCGTCGCGCAGCCGCGACGACGAGCGCCGGGTCCAGCTCGCTGCCGGCCGGCCCGACCCGCTCGACCCGCCCGATCTCCCGCGCGGCGTAGCCGTCGAGGTCCGGGTCGCCCAGCAGCGCCACCGGCTGCCAGCCGAGCGCTCGCGCCGTTCCCGCGATCCGCGCCGCGATCTCGCCGCGGTTGGCGATGGCAAGCACCGGACCGAGCGTCATCGGCCGGCCTCCACCCAGGCGGGTTTGCGCTTCTCCAGGAAGGCGTTCATGCCCTCCTGTCCCTCCGGGTCGGCCCGCCGGTCGGCGGCCAGGCTCGTGCAGCGCTCACGCAGCGCGTCCGGCGCGAGGTTGCCGAAGGCGATGTCGTCGACCAGTTGCTTCGTGTCGCGCATCGACCCCGGCGCGTTCTGGCCCAACTGCCCCATCCAGCCGGCGACGACGTCATCGAGCCCGTCCTCCGGCGCGATGGCGTGGATCAACCCGATCCGCAGCGCCTCCTCCGGCCCGAACGGCTCGGCGAGCAGCATCTTTGCCCTGGCATGGTGTGGGCCGACGGCGCGGACGAACGCCGGCCCGATCGCCGCCGGGACCAGCCCCAGCCGCGCTTCGGAGAGCGAGAGGCGCGTCCCCTCGGCAGCGACGACGAGATCAGCGGCCGCCACCAGCCCGATCGCCCCACCGAACGCCGCCTTCTGCACCCTCGCGAT
>DAOKZM010000273.1:0-4946 GCA_035325665.1 Thermomicrobiales bacterium
CAGGGTCGTTGACCAGCGGCGTGCCGGCGTCGGAGACCAGCGCGACGCTCTCGCCGGCCAGCAGCCGCGCGATCAGCTCCGGCGCGCGGGACTGCTCGTTGAAGTCGTGGTAGGAGACGACGCGCGTGTCGATGTCGTGCGCCCGGGCGATCACGCGGAAGTCGCGCGTGTCCTCGGCGGCGATCAGATCGACCGCCCGGAGGACGTCCACGGCGCGAAAGGTAATGTCGCGAAGGTTGCCGATCGGCAGGGCGACGAGGTAGAGCGCCCCGGCCGTCGCGTTCTCCTGCCCCATCCCCGCCTCGTCTCGTTCGCGCGGCCCGCGCTGGCCGGTACTATTGTTGCCCACGACGCGGGAGAAAGGACGGCGCGGTGGAGCCTCAGGACGAGCGCGATCTGGCGACTCCGATCATCTGCCCCAACTGCGGCGCGCCGAACACGAGCGACGACGCGCGCTGCCGCTCCTGCGGGATGTGGCTGGGCGGGCAAGGGCAGGTCATCGACGTGACGACCGGTGAGCCTGAGCCGGTCGCGGGGCCGGAGGCGATGGCCGGCGGCTGGCAGGGCGGCTTCCAGACGGCGACGTTCGACCGCGGCCGGGTGGTCGTCGCCCGCGGCGGGGGCAGGACCTGCCTGCTGGTGACGGTCGTCGCGGCGCTGGTCGGCTGCTGCCTCTGCTGGGCGCTCTGGAACGGGTTCGGGGCGATCTTCTAGCCCGCTAGCGGCGCTGGCGGAGCATGGCGATGTCCATCGCCAGCAGCAGCACGCCGAAGGCGATGACGGCGCTCCAGAGCAGCCCGGCCCAGGCGAAGGCGTCGCCCCCGCCGCCCAGCAGCAACAGCGCGCCGCCGGTCACCAGCAGCCAGCCGGCCGCGGCGGTCCAACGACCGCGCCGGCCATAGAGCCAGAGGACTAGCGGCACGTAGAACACGACGAACAGCCCGCCGAGGATAAATTGCCCGCTCACGCACCACCTCCGCTCTCCGCGTCCGGCGCTGATGCTATCGCACGTCGCGATCGTCGGCCCGATCGATGGCAACGGGATCGCGGACGGCACGGACGTGACGCTTTAGGTACAGCAACGACGCCCGGCCGCCAGCTGTGTCCCGCGTTGGCGGATTCGAGCCCTCGGCGGTGATCCAGGCGCCCCGCGTATCCGCACCGTTCCATTCTCCGCAGATAGACATGGTGAGCGGTCCGTCGTTCGTGGCACGAGGAGTGGTGCAGCCCAGCTGAGCCTAGACGATGTGGCGCACAAGCCACATCGTCCCGACTGCGGCAAGGATCCAGACGACAACGATTATCCCGCCTGCGATCAGGTTTCGCGGCGCTGGTCTCCCACCTTGCGCCTCGGCGGTCGCCCGGCACTCGGCGAGCAGGTCGGCCGGGATCAGCCGACGGGCGAGCAGGATACCAGCGGGAACCAGGATCAGGTCATCGAGGTACCCCAGTACTGGAATCGGGTCCGGGATCAGATCCAGTGGGCTGAAGGCATACCCCACAACACAGGCGGCGACCACCCGTGCATACCACGGCACGCGGGGGTCTCGATACGCCAGGTAGAGCGCATGCAACTCGCGCTTGAGCTGTCGCGCGCGATCGTCCCAACGGGTTCCACGCATCTCTACCTCGGTGCTCCGTGCTCTGCCGGAAACGATGCAACAGTTGTTGCATAATCACGCGCGACATTCTACAATGTCGTGCAACACCCGTTGCAATGGAGATGGGCGAGTGTCAGACGAAGCCTGGCTGCTGTTCCTTCCGCAACTCCCGTCCTTGCCATCGAGCCTGCGGGTTCTGGTATGGCGGCGGCTGCGCGGCGTTGGTGCGCTAAGCCTCCAAAACGGCGTCTGGGTGCTTCCCGCGCGCATCGAACATGAGCATTTCCTCCGCGGCTTAATCGAGGAGGTCACACCACAGGGGGGCGGCGGCCTGCTTTTTCACGCCACACCCTTGCAGCCGGGGCTACCAGACAACATCGTGGAGCGCTTTCGGGCCGAGCGCGATCAGGAATACGCCGAGTTTCGCGGTCGCTGTGCGGACTTTCTGAATGAGATCGCCAGCGAGACCGAACGGCAGAACTTCATCTTCGCGGAGCTCGAAGAGAACGAGGAAGATATTGAGAAGCTCGCCGCGTGGCTGGCCAAGATCCGCGCGCGCGACTACTTCGGAGCCGAACAGTCCGTTCCCAGCGAGACGGATCTGGAGCACTGCCAGGAGGTATTCCAGGAATTCGCCCAGGCAGTCTATCGCCGGGCCGGCCTGGACGACGCGAGCGAGGCCGATTCAGGTTCGGACCGTGGTGACACAGTATAGAGAGACCCACGCGTGACGCCACGGGAACATGATGACGGTCGATCGGCCCCCGATGCAGCCGGGCGATTGGTGCAGCGCCTGTCGAGCGGTCTCACGCAGCGGACGGCGCTGACGTTCGTCATCCTGCTTGGGGTCGTCAGTCTCTTCGGCGACATCGTCTACGAGGGCGCCCGCAGCATTACCGGGCCGTACCTCGGTGTGCTCGGCGCGAGCGCCACCGTGGTCGGCATCACGGCCGGTCTTGGTGAGCTGGTCGGGTACGGGCTGCGGCTGGTCTCGGGCTACGTCAGCGACCGCACCCAACAGTACTGGCCGATCACGCTGCTGGGTTATGGACTGACGGTTGTGGCGGTTCCGCTGCTGGCGCTGGTCGGCCGCTGGGAGCTGGCGGCCGCGCTCATCATCGTGGAGAGGCTTGGCAAGGCCATCCGCACGCCGGCGCGCGACGCGATGCTCTCACACGCCACGGCGCGGATGGGTCACGGCTGGGGATTCGGCGTCCATGAGGCGCTCGATCAGGTTGGCGCGACGACCGGCGCGCTGTTCGTCGCTGCAGCACTTGCCGCGCGAGACAGCTATGAGACCGGCTTCGCCGTGCTCGCGCTGCCCGGCGTGCTGGTGCTGACGACGCTCATCGCCGCGCGGCTGCTCTATCCGCGCCCCCAGGACCTCGAGCGCGCCACGCCGCCGCTGACGACCGGCGGCTTCCCGCGCGTCTACTGGCTCTACATGGCAGCCGTCGCGGTCGTCGCGGCCGGCTACGCCGACTTCCCGTTGATCGCCTATTACTTCCAGCAGGAGCGTGTCCTCAGCAGCAGCGTCATCCCGCTCTACTTCGCCGTTGCGATGGCTGCCGACGCCTTGGCGGCGCTCGTCTTCGGCCGGCTGTTCGATCGCATCGGCTTGCGAGTGCTGATGGTCGTCTCGTTGCTCGCGGCGTTCTTCGCGCCACTCGTCTTTCTCGGCGGCGCGTCATTGGCGCTGCTCGGGGTGGCGCTGTGGGGGATCGGCCTGGGCGCGCAGGAGTCAATCATGCGCGCGGCGATCGCGCCGATGGTGTCGACGCAGCGGCGCGGCACGGCGTACGGGGTATTCAACACCGGCTATGGACTCTTCTGGTTCCTCGGCAGTGCGCTGATGGGCATCCTCTACGACCTCTCGCTTCCAGCACTGATCGTGTTTTCGACCGGCATGCAACTGGCATCGATCCCGCTGCTCCTGTGGGTGGGCCGAGCCGAACCAGAGCGGCCCGCTGCAACAGGATGACCTTAGCGATCGGATACCCAGTCGATCTATCGCGTATGACGCGTCAACAGGTCGGCGGCACCTGGAGCTGCTAGCGTTGGTACGGCGTCCCCATCAGCGCCGCTCCGAACGAGCCGGGGAAGCTGCCGTTGTCGTAGCCCATCAGCTCGCGCTTGGCGACGATCTCGCCGAGGTGGAAGACGTGGTGAATGGCGCTCTAGACAATCGCGGCGCGGAGGTTGATGCCGCGCTCACGGAACGGCGCGTAGGCGCCGTCGAGCTAGCGCGCCGTGTCGGCCACCGAGACATCGGCGATGGCCCAGTCGAGGTCCTCCCAGGCGGTCAGTAGCAGGATCGACGACATAGTCGGGCGCGTTGCTGACATCCCATCGAGCGGGCGGCGCGCACCACCGGTCGTGCCGGTCAATCGACGATCGCCAGGAACAGCCCCATCGGGCCGCGGTAGACCCCGCGGACTGCCAGGATCGCCGCGCGATCGATTGGGCCGTAGACGTGTGGGAAGCGGCGGTCGGGGTCGTCGTAGCGCACCTCGGCGCTAACGCGGTCGAGGTCGATCGTCAGCAGGAGGTACGGGAGCGGGTCGGCGGTGTAGTGCCGGTTGCCAGCCTCGATCACCTCGTGCTCGCCGTGGGTCAGGTGGACGAAGCCGTCGCGGGGATACGCCTGCGGCAGGTAGGGCTCATCAGCCGGCTGGCGGCGATACCAGTCCTCGGCGACGAGGTGGTAGGCCAGGTTCGTCATCGGGGGGTCCGGGCGGATCGGCGGGCATAAAGAGACGATCCCGACGAGCCTCTGGTTTCGACGCCATCTCGGTCTTGGATCGATCTCTGCTTGACCAGTTGCCCGGTCGCCCGTTGATCAGATCTGAACCTTCACCACCGCTGACGCGATAGGTGTAACTCATCTCCGCTGCGTCGTCTTCGCTATCACGACACGACCGAAGTCGCTAGGTCGATGATACGAACCGTCTCGCGTTGGTTTTGAGTGATACGGTGGCGATCGGCGAACCGATCATCTCCGCTGCGTCGATTCCGACGTAACTCATCGGGACCGTGTACATACACTAGCATCGTCGTGACGGCCTGTCAATACCCTTTTGAAGACTCGTCCGGCGCGTGGCGGGTGATACCATCCGCCCCGCACTGGTGCTAGAATCAGCGGCGGAATGGGGGCACGATCCCCCGGTTTTCCGAGCAAGCGATTCGTGGGCGTATCGATCAGGGGAGTTGCACAGGATGCTGACCGAGATGCGGGACCGCCTCAAGGCGCGGGTGGGGATCTACGGCACCGGCTGGAATCCCGAGTCGGTCATCGGCTTGTTGCTGCCGCTCCTGTTCGTCCTCATGATGGCCTTCTTCGGCTGG
>DAOKZM010000274.1:0-4931 GCA_035325665.1 Thermomicrobiales bacterium
GGAATCCGGTCAAGGAGCAGTTCGGTGCGCTCCCGGCGATCTACGGCACGGTCGTCTCGTCGATCATCGCGCTGTTGATTGCTGGCCCGATCGGCGTGATGATCGGCGTCTTCCTCGCCGAGGTCAGCCCCGGCCGCTTGCGTATGCCGCTCTCGTTTCTCGTCGAGCTACTGGCCGCGATCCCGAGCGTCGTCTACGGGATGTGGGGCGTCTTCGTCTTCATCCCCTTCTTCCGCAAGTGGATCGCCACACCGGTCTCCGAAAACCTGGGCGGCGCGATTCCGCTGCTGGCCGGGCCGGTCACGGTCGGGCGCGGGATGCTCGTCGCCGGGATCATCCTCGCGATCATGATCTTGCCCACGATCGCCGCCGTCTCGCGTGACGTGCTCGCGGTCGTGCCGACGAACCAGCGCGAGGCGCTGATCGCCCTTGGCGCGACCCGCTGGGAGGTCATCCGACACGCGATGATCCCCTACGCCCGCGCGGGGATCATCGGCGGCATGATGCTCGGCCTCGGACGCGCGCTCGGCGAGACGATGGCCGCGACGATGGTCATCGGCAACACCCCACGGATCGACGGGTCGCTCTTCGCGCCGGCCACGACATCGGCGTCGCTGGTCGCCAGCCAACTCCCCAACGCCAACAGCGAGATGCACTCCAGCGCGCTAATCCTGGTCGCGCTGGTGCTATTCCTGATCACGCTGATCGCCAACTCGGCCGCGCGACTGCTCGTCTGGAAGGTGCAGCGCAGCAGCGGAGGGAGGGTCTGATGGCGAGTAACATCGCGACGCGACCGTCGCTTATCGAAGCCTCCGGCCGGCGCCAGCGCCGTCGCCGCACGAGCAGCCTCTTCGTCGGGCTCACCGCCGCCGCGACGGTGCTTGCGCTCGTGCCGCTGCTGCTGATCATCTCCTATGTCGTCGTCCAGGGCTTCCAGGCGCTGAGCATCGACTTCTTCACCCAGACGTTCAAGCCGGTCACGATCGGCACGGCGTCGACCGGCAGCGGCGGTGTCTTGCACGCGATCGTCGGTAGCCTGCTGATCGTCAGCGTCGCGCTGGCGATGGCGGTGCCGATCGGGGTGATGGCCGGGATCTACCTGTCGGAGTACCCCGGGACCAGCGCTTCGAATGTCATCCGCTTCAGCACCGACGTCCTCACCGCGATGCCGTCGATCGTCGTCGGTGTCGTCGCCTACGTCCTGATCGTCCAGCGCGCCAACCAGTTCTCGGCGGTCGCCGGATCGATCGCGCTGATGGTGCTGATGGTGCCGGTTGTCACGCGGACGACCGAGGAGATCCTGCGGCTCGTGCCTGGCGCCGTCCGCGAGGCGGCGATAGCGCTGGGCGTGCCGAAGTGGCGGTTCACGCTGAACGTCGTCATCCCGATGGGGCTGAGCGGCATCGTCACCGGCATCCTGCTGGCCTTCGCCCGCGCGATGGGTGAGACCGCGCCGCTGCTCGTCACGGTCCTCGGCAACAACAACCTGACCTGGGACATCTTCGGCCCGATGCAGGCGCTGCCGCTGATCGCCTACCGCTACACCGAGCAGCCGTTCGCGGTCCTCAACCAGCAGGCCTGGGGCGCTGCGCTCATTCTGGTGACGATCGTCCTCGCCGCTAACGTGCTTGTCCGGCTGGCGACCCGCCGGACGACCCGGTCTCGATAAGGAGCCGCCCGTGACCGCGACAGTCTCAACGCCAAACACCGTCCCGGACGCGCTCCCCGACGACCGCGCCCACCTGCGGTTGCGTGACCTCGCGCCGTACTATGGCGCCAAGCTGGCCGTCCGGCCGGTGACGCTCGACATCCCGAGGAACCGCATCACCGCGATCATCGGCCCGTCCGGTACCGGCAAGAGCACGCTGATTCGGTCGCTCAACCGGCTGCACGAGACGATCCCTGGCGCGCGGGCCACCGGATCCGCATTTCTGCTCGATGAGGATATCTACGACCCGCGTGTCGATCCAGCCCAGGTGCGCCGCCGGATCGGGATGGTCTTCCAGCAGCCGAACCCCTTGCGGGGCCGGACGATCGCCGGCAACGTCGCGATGGGCCTCGACCTCGAAGGGTCGTCGCGGGCCGACCGCGAACGCATCGTCGAGGAGGCCCTTACCCGAGCCGCGCTGTTCGACGAGGTCAAAGACCGGCTCGACAAGCCGGCGGTCTCGCTCTCGGGTGGCCAGCAGCAGCGACTCTGTATCGCCAGGACGCTGGCGATGCGGCCCGATGTCATTCTCATGGATGAGCCCTGCTCGGCGCTCGACCCGATCGCGACGCTGCGGATTGAGGACCTGATGCGCGAGCTCGCCCGAGACGTGACGATCGTGATCGTGACCCACAACATGCAGCAGGCCGCTCGCGTCTCCGATCAGACGGTGTTCATCACGCTCGGCGACGACGGCTCGGGGGAGGTCGTCGAGGTCGGGCCGACCGAGCAGATATTCACGGTGCCGGCTGATCCGCGCACCGAGCAGTACATTACCGGTCGCGTCGGATGAGCCGGCGAGCGGCGCCGATGGACGACGAGGAGACGACGATGAGGACCGAGGCGCAGCTGCGACTTCCATCGCTTCGCACGGTTACCGTGGAGCGACCGCGAGCGTCAGAGGCGGCCGCCGACGTGAAGATGGATATCCGCGGGCTGACAGTTCGGTACGGCGACTTCGTCGCGCTCCGCGATATCTCGATGACGATCCCGCGCAACAGCGTCTTCGCGATCATCGGCCCGTCCGGGTCGGGCAAGTCGACGCTGCTACGGGCGCTGAACCGGATGCACGACAGCACGCCGTCGGCGCGAGTCGCGGGTGATGTACTGCTCGACGGCCGTCCGATCTACGGTCCTAATGTGGACCCGATCGAGGTACGGCGGAAGATTGGGATGGTCTTCCAGCGCCCAAATCCGTTTGCGATGTCGATCTATGACAATGTCGCCTACGGCCTGCGCTACGGCGTCGGCGCGCGGCGCTATACACGCGGAGAGTTGAACGACGCGGTCGAGGAGGCCCTCACCCGCGCCGCTATCTGGGACGAGGTGCGCGACCGGCTCGACCAGCCGGCGATGGCGCTCTCCGGTGGTCAGCAGCAGCGTGTCTGCATCGCGCGCGCGATCGCAGTCCATCCGGAAATGATCCTACACGATCGCCATCGTCACCCACAATATGCAGCAGGCGGCGCGCGTCTCCGACATCACCGCATTCATGACCATGGGCGCAGATCGTGCAGGAGAGTTGGTCGAAGTCGGCCCGACCGCCGAGCTGTTCACGAGCCCGTTGGACCCGCGAACCGAGGATTACATCACCGGCCGCGTCGGCTAGCCGGCCGACCGGACGACGATACGAAGGACGAGAGATGGGCCACAGCACGAGAACCGCGTTCACCCACGACCTCCGCGAGCTGCAGGACGGTGTCATGGCGCTCGGTAGCATGGTCGAGAAGGCAATCGCTGGCGCGGTCGATTCCCTCCGCGACCAGGATGCCACGCTGGCGCAGCGCGTGATCGACGGTGACGCCGAAATCAATCGCCGCCGCTGGCAGCTGGAGGAGAACGCTCTCCGGCTGATGGCCCTCCAGGCGCCGCTGGCCAGCGACCTGCGCCGGATTGCCGCCGTCATGCACGTTGCCACCGACCTCGAGCGGATGGCCGACCACGCCGAGGGGATCGCCATTCTGGTCCTCCGGACGATCGACGAGCCGCTGCTCAAGCCGCTGATCGACATCCCGCGTATGGCCGAGCTGGCGCGGGCGATGCTGCTCGACGCGATCGAGGCGTTCGTCGAGGACGACGCCGACCAAGCGCGTCGCGTCGCGGCCCGCGACGACGAGATCGATCAGCTCTACGAGCAGATCTACCGCGAGCTACTCACCTTCATGATCTCCGACCCAAAGACGATCTCCCGCGCCACCCACCTCCTCTGGGCCTCGCACAACATCGAGCGCATAGCCGACCGTGTGACGAACATCTGCGAGCGCGTCGTCTTCGTCGTCACCGGCTCGATCGAGGAGTTGAACCGGACCGGACCATGAACTGACCGCCGGCCCGGCGGAGTCGCTACGGTGAACTCCCGAGGTTGGCAGCGGCGGCGCGGCGGCGTATCGTCCCCACGGGCGCCGTGGTGTGGCACGCACACTGCCAGAAGATGCCGCAACGAGGGGACGATGCCGTGACCGCGATTACCGTCGTAGACGTCGGGCCGCGTGACGGCCTGCAGAACGAGCCGGTCGTGCTGCCGCCGGCCGTCCGGGCCGAGCTGTGCGACCGGCTGGCGGCGGCGGGCCTGTCGCGCATGGAGGCGGCGAGCTTCGTCCATCCGAAGCTGGTTCCGCAGATGGCCGGCGCCGAGGAGGTCATGGCCACGATCCGTCGCCGGCCGGGCGTCGTCTACGCCGGGCTCGTGCTGAACGAGCGGGGTTACGACCGCGCGATCGCCGCGAACGTCGACGCGGTCCACTACACGTTCGCGGTCAGCGACAGCTTCGCAGCCCGTAACCAGAACTCGACCGTCGCCGACAGCATCGCGCTGGCGCTGAAGCTCGCGGCGCGGGCGAAGGAGGATGGCAAGCGCTTCGTCATCCCGCTCAGCACGGCGTTTGGCTGCCCCTTCGAAGGGCCGATCGATCCGGGCAAGGTGCTCGATGTCGTCGCGCAGGTCCAGCAGGGCGCGCCGGACGAGGTCGTCCTCTGCGACACGATCGGCGTCGGCGTGCCGAGCCAGGTGCGCGCGGCGGCGATCACACGTTTCGGCGTAGCCGTCCTCACAGCACCGCTCCATCGTGGGCACCGTCGCGCGTCGCATAGCGCAGCACGGCATCCTGGCCGGGGATGTGCGGGAAGCCGCGGAAGTGGACGACGTTGGAGAATTTCGCCGAACAGGTGGCGAGCCGCTTGTCGCAGCCGGCACGGACGACGAAGGCGTCCGTTTCGGCAATCG
>DAOKZM010000275.1:0-4923 GCA_035325665.1 Thermomicrobiales bacterium
ATTGACCAGCAGGTTAGGCAGCTTGGCGGGCAGCACGACCGGCTGCGTCGTGGTGCCATCGTAGTTCGGCTGGAAATCGACCGTGTTCTTGTCGATGTCGGCCAGCAATTCCTCGGCGATCGCGCTCAACTTCGCCTCGGTGTAGCGCATGGCCGCCGCGCCGTCGCCGTCGACAGAGCCAAAATTGCCCTGGCCGTCCACCAGCGGGTAACGGAGCGAGAAGTCCTGCACCATGCGCACCAGCGCATCGTATACCGCGGTGTCGCTGTGCGGGTGGTAGCTCTTCAGGACCTCGCCGACGATACCGGCGCTCTTGCGGAATCGCGAGTTGGCGCGGAGGCCCATCTCCGACATGCCGTAGAGGATGCGACGCTGGACCGGCTTGAGCCCATCACGGACGTCCGGCAGGGCGCGCTGGACGATGACGCTCATTGCATAGTCGAGGTAGGAGCGCCTCATCTCGGTGTCGATGCTGATTGGTCGAATGTTTCCGATTTCCACGAAGAGGGTCTCCCAACCACTGTGCACGTACGCTCGCCAATAACCGTACAATTATACCACTTTTTGGCGTCTGGACGCTGAAACCAACGGAGTGGCATGCCCGCGAGCCAACTGATCTTCCGGCGTGATGGCCGAATCCACATTACGGCTGGAACTGGCCGCGAACGCCTGGTCGACGTGGCCAGGCGCTGCGCGGAGCTGCGGTCCGTTATCGCCGGGGATTTCCTCTTCGAGCTTTCGGATGCGGCACTGTGGGGCGCCGCGGCGCGTGGTCTCTCAAGTGCCGACGTGCTCCGAGACCTGGACGCGGTCGCGGCGGCCCCTGTCCCACAACCGGTCGCCGCTCGCGTCAGCGAGGTAATGGCGCGTTGGAGCCGGCTGCGGCTGGAGCGTCGCGGCCGCGACGTTGTGCTCGCGGCCGCCGACGCGGGGCTGCTGCGGCGGCTCGGCCTAGCGCCGACGCAAGATGGCGGCCGCTGGGTGGCTCCACTCAATGAGGCAGACATCGGGCAGGTCAAGCTGGCGGCGATGGCCGAGGGCTGGCCCGTGGCAGACGCGCGGCCCGGTCGTTTCCGGGCCGATCCCTATCGACTCACCGTCGAGCTGCGTCCATATCAGCGTCGGGCCGTCGATGCGTTCCTGGCCGGCGGCTCGGGGCTCGTGCTGCTGCCGTGCGGCGCGGGCAAGACGGTAGTCGGGGTTGCGGCTGCGGCGGCGCTCGGTGGCTCGACGCTCGTCCTCGCTCCGTCGCGGACTGTCTCCGAGCAATGGCACGCCGCGTTTACCGGCTCGACGAGCCTGTCACCCAACCTCATCCGCTCCCACGCGCGATCTATCGGGGACGAGCGAGTCGCGATCGTCACCTACCATGCGGCTACCGCCGGACGGATTCGGGGCGCGCTCGCCGAGCGCCGGTGGGATCTCGTCATCTACGACGAGGTGCAATCACTGCCCGCCGACGTGTTCCGGCTCGCCGCGGCATTTCAGTCGTCACGGCGGCTGGGCCTGACGGCGACACTCGTGCGCGAGGACGGGCGCGAGCGCGAGATTAGCGCGCTCGTCGGCCCAGCGCTCTACGACGTGTCCTGGTTGGAGCTGGAGCGGCAGGGATGGATTGCGCCAGCCCGCTGCGTCGAGGTTCGTATCCCGTTCGCGCCGGCGGCCGGTGAGCGCGAACGCTACCGGTTGGCCACGCTTAAGCGGCTTCTCGCCAGGCATGCCAACCACCCGGTCGTCGTGGCCGGGACACGCGTCGCTGGATTACGTCGCGCCGGGTCGGTGCTCGACTTCCCAGTGTTATTCGGCGAGTCAGAGCCGGATGAACGGCAGCGGCTGCTGGGACGCTTCCGGAGCGGCGATCTGCCGGTGATCGGGATATCCCGCATCGGGACGGTCGGCATCGACCTGCCAAACGCGGCAGTGCTGATTCAGCTTTCCGGCACGTTCGGCTCTCGGCAGGAGGAGGCGCAGCGGCTCGGACGCCTCCTCAGGCCGGCGCCGGGGAAGTCGGCTCACTTCTACTCGTTGGTCGTCGTCGGGACGGTCGAGGAGGAATACGCGCGTCGCCGGCAGCGCTTCCTGGTCGGCCAGGGATATCGGTACGAGCTGCTGGACGCCGGATCGTTGCCGCGAGCGGTTGCGCCGTCAGACGACCTCTCCGGCCAATAGAACCTCGGCCGGCGCGGCCCAGAGCGCCCGGGTCGGAACCCATTGATCGGCGTCGCGCTGGATCAGTCTTTCCATCTGCCGCAGCGCCGCGACACGCTCATCCGGCCAGCGGAAGGGGCCGGCGACGGTCAGATGCGTATCGCGCCGCCCTGGTCGGGCGACCAGGCTGGCGACGCCGATGGTGGCCCCAGTAGGCACTGGCAGCCACAACGCGGCCTCCGCCCGGAAGAGCGTCGCCGTCTCGACCTCCGATGACGCACCGTCGATCGGGATGATGACCGCCTCGTAACCGGCCTCGGCGTGGAGGACGTCGCCGAGCGCGCGATGCAGCCCAATCGTCGCGGTGAGCCAGGCTTGGACGTGGAAGTCGGCCGCGCCGTCGGTCGTCGCGCGTGGCAGGACGGGGCCGGAATCGAGCCATGCCGCGTGCGTCCGGCAGGCCGCGACGACGTCGCGGACCGCTGCGGAACCCGAGCGCTCGTGGAGGACATAGGAGAGATTCAAGGCCAGGTGAACGGGGAACGGTGCGTTGGGCCGGCGTCGCCAGAACCTTTGCAGTAGCGACATTGCGGCCCAACGCATCCGAGTGAAGGTCTAGTCCTCGGCGTCCGGCTCACTGACGGACACGGTCGCGCGCGCGCCGGCCTTGACCGCGGTCTGGGCAATGAACTCCTCGACCTTGGCGTGAGCGACATCGTCGTGGTACTGGACCGGCGGCGACTTCATGAAGTACGACGAGGGCGCCAGCAACGCACCCGAGACGTTGTTCTCCATCGCCAGCTTGGCGCAACGGACAGCGTCGATCACGACCCCGGCGGAGTTCGGCGAGTCCCAGACCTCCAGCTTCAGCTCCAGGTTCAGCGGCACGTCGCCGAAGGTCGTGCCCTCGATGCGGATGTGGCACCACTTGCGGTCTTCGAGCCACGGCACGTAGTCGCTGGGGCCGACGTGGATGTTCTCCGCAGGAAGCTCGTAGTCCATCTGCGAGGTTACCGCGTTGGTCTTCGAGATCTTCTTCGACTCCAGCCGCTCGCGCTCGAGCATGTTCATGAAGTCGGTGTTGCCGCCGAAGTTGAGCTGGTAGGTGCGGTCGATCCGGACACCGCGGTCGGCGAAGAGGCGCGTCAGGACGCGGTGGGTGATCGTCGCGCCGACCTGCGATTTGATGTCGTCGCCGATGATCGGCAGGCCGCGCTCCTCGAAGCGCTTCTGCCAGTACTCCTCGCGGGCGATGAAGACCGGGATGCAGTTGATGAACGCGCAGCCAGCGTCGAGTACCTGCTCGACGTACCACTTGGTCGCCATCTCGGAGCCGACCGGGAGGTAGTTGATGACGACATCGGTCTTGGTGTCCTGGAGGATGCGGACGATGTCGGCAGTCGGGCCGGGCGCCTTGGTGATGATCTGTGACAGGTACTTGCCGAGTCCGTCGTGGGTCATCCCGCGCTGGACCGTTACACCGAGGTGTGGCACGTCAGCGAACTTGTAGGTGTTGTTCGGGCCGGAGAAGATCGCCTCACTGAGATCCTTGCCGACCTTGGTGGCGTCGACGTCGAACGCGGCCGAAAACTCGATGTCGCTGATGTGATAGCCGCCGAGATCCACGTGCATCAGCCCGGGCACGAACTCATTCGGGTCGGCGTTCTGGTAATACTGGACGCCCTGGACAAGCGACGAGGCGCAGTTGCCGACGCCGATGATCGCTACCCGGATCTTCCGATCAGCCACGCTCTGCTCTTCCTTCACTGACGATTGGCGTTGATCAGTCCCCGCCCACCCTGGCGCAGCACTGTGTTCGCCCGGCCTCGATGTGGCGGGGCAAACCAACAGATTCTAGGCTGAACGCACAGTCGCGGTCAAACGAGTCGCGTGGCGCACGCGACTCGTTTGACGCTTGACATCTCCCGAGGTCGATCAGGTCGATCCTAGCGGGGTTCCGCAGTTTTGGCAGAACTTCGCGCCCGGCGGGTTCTCCGTCCCGCACTTCGGGCAGGCAACGGTCGTCGTCAGGTTGAAGCCGCAGTTGGGACAGAACTTCGCGCCGGCCGGGATCGGCTGGCCGCAGTTCGGGCAGAACCGCTGGCCGGCCGCCGCCTGCTGCGGCGCCTGTTGACCTCCCTGCTGCCCTCCCGCCATCGACTGCCGCAGCGACTCGGCCATCGCCGCGCCCAGCCCGATCCCGGCGCCGAGTCCCGCTCCTTCGGCGAGGTTGCCGCCCTGGCCGCCACCCTCGCCACCTTCCCCGATGCCGCCGATCGCCTGGGCGGTCTGATACTGGGTGTACGCCTGCATGTTCCCGATGGCGCCCATCGAGCTGCGCTGGTCGATCGCCTTCTGGACGTCCTCGGGCGGCGTGATCGCGCCGACCTGGAACGAGCGGAGCTCGAGTCCGAGGCGCTCGAAGTCATCGGCCAGGCTGTGGAGCGCGGCGGTGGCCAGGTCGATGGTCTTCGCCTGGACGTCGAGCAGCGTCGTGAGCGTCTCGCCCATCATGTCGTTGAACTCGTTGATGATGATCGAGCGCAGGAACTCCTCGATGTCGTTGGTCGAGTAGGACGCGCGGGCGCCGACGATCTGGTTGACGAACAGTTGCGGGTCCTTGACGCGCATCGAATAGGTGCCGAAGGCACGGATGCGGATCATGCCGAACTCGTTGTCACGGAAGAGCACGGGTTGGGGAGTTCCCCACTTGAGGTCGGTGAACTCCCGCATCATGACGTAGTAGACCTCGGCGCGGAACGGGCTCTTCGATCC
>DAOKZM010000276.1:0-4922 GCA_035325665.1 Thermomicrobiales bacterium
CGCCCAGGATCAGGCGCGCGCCGGCCAGAGCCTCGCGGACAACGCCCCCGCCGGCCGGCTCTATTGCCGTGGCCGGCTCGGCCGATCGCCGCCAGGGGACGAACAGGCCGATCAACAACGCCGAGATGGCAAATGACCCGGCATCGAGATAGAGCACGGTCGTGGCGCCGAGGACCGACATCAGCAGCCCGGCTGCCAGTGGCCCGACGATCATCGACGCCGCGTTGGCCATCTGGAAGCCGGCGTTGCCGCTCTCCAGCGTCGAGCCCGCGCGGGCGGCGAGACCGGGGATCATCGACTGGCGCGCCGCCGCGCCGGGGATGTCGAGGAGCGCCCCGGCGAAGACGAGCACGAGGAGGTGCCAGAATTGGAGCAGGCCGGCCAGGTGCAGCGTCGGGATGATCGCCACAGTGACGCCGCTCAGCACGTCGCTGACGACGCTGGCGCGCTTGAACCCGACGCGATCGACGACGAGACCGCCCGCGACCCCGGCGAGGATCACCGGCATCAGCGAGGCAAACGCCACCAGGCCGGTCCGGGCGGCGCTGCCGGTCGTTACGTAGACGAACCAGGGGATCACCAGCGCGGTGAGCGCGTTGCCGGTCATCGAGATCCCGCTCGCCACCACGAGGAGCGGGATCGCCAGCCGGTCGCGCCGGCTGGGCGGCTCGGCCGGGATGTCGACGCCCTGCCGTTGATCCATGACGACGCTCGCCATGACGCTACTCCTCTCCCCCGGAGCGCTGCCCATGACCTCCACCGAGCGCGTTCAGCATCCGGTCCGCCTCGGTGACGCTGATCTCGCCGCGGGCGAGCGCGTCGAGGATCGCCCGCATCTGCTGCTCGCGCGTCAGCACCGGCACTCGCGCGGTCGTTGCATCGGCGAGGCCAGCGTTGGCGACGTCCGGAGTCGCTGGTGGCTTGGGCGGCGCGGGCGGGGCCGGCGGTGAAGGGGGCGTGACGTACGGCGCAGCCGGCAGCAGCCGGACGCGGATGTCGCCGCGCTCCGCCTTCAGCCGCAGGTCGATCCGCTCAGTTGCCGACGGGTCGGAGACGCCGACGTACCGCTGGGTCGCCCCGCGCGGGCCTGGCCGGCCGACGCTGACGAGTGGAATGTCCGAGCGAACATCACCGCCGGAGATCAGCGCCTCGACGCGCACCGGCGGGCCTGACGGCAGATCGACGACAATGTCTCCGGATGAGGTCTCGGCCGAGAAGGACCCGGCGTCCAACGCCTCGCCGTTCGTGAAATAGACACCGCTGTCTCCGGCGACGAACGACATCCCACCCTTCGTGATGCGAACGCCACTGTCTCCTGCCTCGAAATCAAAGCCCGGCCGCGAGATGCGGACCCCCTTATCGGTGGCCGAGAACTCGACACCTTTCGAGCGCAAGATGCGCGAGACGAGGCTTTGGTCGTCTCCTGCGCCGCCCCCCTGCCCGTGGGACGTCAAGAGGAGTTGGGCGGAGGTAACGATATCGCCTTTCGACACGTCGATAGCCATTCCGGCGAGGTTGCCATTGCGGATCAGCACGTCGCCGTTGGCCAGCTTGATGACGACGACCTGGTGGCGCGGGCGCGTCACGGTGACGTCGCCACTGCCGCTCTTGATCACGAGCTTGCCAGCGGAGTCGACGACGGCAACGTCACCGCTGCCGATCTTCAGCGCGAGGTTTCCGCCGATCGCGTCGCAGGTTACGTCTCCTTTGCCGAGCGAGATGGCGAAGTTGCCGGTCGAGGCGCCAACGTGGATGTCGCCACTGCCGACGTTCAACGCGATATCGCCCAGGCGGTTGGCCAGGCGCATGTCTCCCTTGCCGAGGCTGTACGTGAGCTTACCGTCGCCGCCGTCGATACGGGTGTCGCCCTGTCCGTGCTTGATCTCCACGTCGCCGTTCAAGCCGCCCAGGTACAACTCACCGCGATCGAGGCTGCCGCCGATGGGTGGACAATCCTCGGCCGGGACGGTCAGCGTCGGCGCTCGACCTCCCGTCCGCCGGCCTCGTTGATAGACGATGAGCTCGTCCGCCTCGCGGATCAGCGACACCTCGCCGCCGGGCTCGGCCGACAGGAACGCCTGTCCAACCATTCCCGGGTCAGCGATGATCGACAGGTCCGTCTGCTCGCAGTCCAGCCGGATTCGGCTGATCCCTTCGAGCGATCCAGGGACGTCGCTGGTCGTGGTCTCGTCATTCTGTGCCATTGCGATTACCCTCGATATCTCTCGCGTACGATGCGCCGGTCCGACGCCAACGGTCGAACATCACATGACGATTCACGGTAGGTCATACGATCGCCGATCCAGCCCGAGCCACCACCGGATCGACGCGACGGTCCATATCGCGCAACGCCGGAAGGCGATACATGCTGGTGGTCGCCAGCACGTAGACGATGGCAACGCCGCCGAGCGCCAGGACGAGCCCGGCCCACTCGACCAGATACCCGGCCAGCAAGCGCCCCGCCGGAATCGCCAGCCAGGCGATGCTCGTCGTGACGCCGAAGACGCGGCCACGGAGCTCCGCCGGCACTCGCTCCTGGCTGATCGTCATCAGGATCGGATTCAACGGCCCGGCGCCGAAGCCGCGCACGACCAGCGCGGCCAGCACGACGGCCAGCGCCGGAGTCAGCGTCAGCGCGAACAGCGGCACGCCGGCCAGCACGAACGCCGCGATGTAGACACTGCGACGCGGCAGGCGGTGGCCGACGGCCGCGAACAACAGCGTCGTCACGACCGCGCCGGCCCCATGAGCAGCCAGCATCAGCCCCAGCGCCGAGGCCGAGCCGTAGACCTCGACCGCGTAGACCGGGATGATCAGGCCGATCATCGCGTCGATGAAGTTCATCAGCGATACCTGAACGATCAGGCAGGTCATCAGCGCGTCGCGCCGGATGAACGCCAGCCCGACGAGCAGGTCCTCGCGGAAGCTGGCCAGCGCCGGGCGCTCCGTCTCGATCGCCGAGACCGTCGCCGGGACGAGTGCGACGACGAGCGCCGCCGAGAGGACGAAGCTTGCGGCGTCGATCCAGAGCGCGGCGTCCACACCGGCCGTAGCGATCACCAGGCCGGCCAGCGGCGCGCCGAGCAAGAACGCGCCGCGCTGGATGAGCTGCTCGATCGCGTTGACCCGCTCCAGCGGCATCTCCGCGCGCGCGGCCAGGTCCGGCAGCATCGACATCCGCGCGGTCGTGCCGGGCGTGTCGAGCAGGCCGCCGACGAAGACGAGCGCGAGCAGCTGCCAGAAGGCCAGCCCGACCGTCAGCGCCATGAGCGGGATAGCCGCGACCGCCAGGCTGCTGACCAGGTCGGAGAGGATGCTCATCCGGCGGAAGCCGATCCGGTCCACCATCGCGCCGCCGAAGACGCCGGCGATGATGAACGGCAGCGCGCCAGCGAAGCCGGTCAGGCCGGCTCGCGAGGCGCTGCCGGTCGTCTCCAGCACGTACCACGGGATCGCGATCAGCGCGAAGACGTTGCCGAGCATCGAGACCGCGTTGGCGGCCAGCAGCGCGACGAGCGGTAGGCGCGATCGGTCGAAGAGCGCGGAGCGGATCACGGGTTGGCCTCGATCGTCACCGAGCCGACGCCGGCCGAGACGTCGAGCCGCATGACCGGCGCGCCGGACGGCGCATCCCGCCGCCAGCCGCCCGGCACGACCGCGAGGCCGGAGACGCGGACGCGGCCGAGGGCGGTCGAACCGCGCAGCTCAATACCGATGTCGTCCGGCAGCCGGACGCGGACCGAGCCGGTCGCGACGCGCAGGCTGACGGCGGCGTCGCGCTCCCACGTCCCGCGCAGGTCGGCCTCCAGCCCGCCGGTCCCGCCGCTGACGTCGAGCGAAGAGAGCGCAGCGTAGCGGCCGGTGAGGTCGAGGTCGAGGCTGCCGGTGGCCGACTCGACGCGCACCTGGTGGAGGTCGCGCTGCTCGCCGCGCAGCGTGAGTCGGGTCGTGCCGGTCGCTCGATCGAGCTCCAACGACCTCAGTGAGAGGGACGAGAGATCGAAGCTGGCCTCGCCGGTGGAATGGACGACTGCCAGGTCGAGCGGCACGGCGTCCGATAGGGCGATGTCCCACTCGTTGCGACCGCGGTGGCGCGGGGTTGACGCGGGCGTCCGCTGGCAGATGGCCAGCTTACCGGTTCCTCCGGACTCCTCGTAGCTGAGGACTGGCTCGAGGTCCGCGGTGTAGCGGAACGCGCCGTCCGCCAGCGTCGTCGCGCCGCCGGAGACCCGCAGCGTGCCGACGTTCATCCCGATCCGCGCCTCGACCCGCTCGGCCTCGCCGGCCGGGACGGTGTGGCGTGCGAACCGCTCTTCATGCTCCTTCGAACGACCGAAGATCATGCTGCCTCCTTGAGCGCGAGGGCGGGGCGGCCGTCGAGCGTGCCCGGGACTGGCGCGTGCATCTGGTGAAACGCGGGAACGAGCCACATCGCGGCGACGACGGTGCAGTTGGCGACCGCCATGAAGAGGATGGTCTGCTGCAGGCCGACCTGCTGCAGCAACAGGCCGTAGGCGATCATCCCGACCGGCCCGGCAGCCAGGCTAATGGCCGCGATCAACCCGAAGACGCGGCCGCGCATCTGCTCGGGAATACGCTCCTGCATGACGGTCATCGACAGCGGGTTGGCCGGCTCCAGTGAGACGGCGTTGACGACGATCGACCCGGCCACCACCCAGAGCGGCGGGACGGCGACGAGCACCCAGAAGGTCAGCGCCCGAACGGTGAAGCCACCGACGTAGATGAGCCGTCGGGGTAGCCGGTAGCCACGAACCGCGTAGATGACCGCTCCAACGATCGAGCCGGCGCCGAGCGCGGAGTACATCAGGCCGAGGTCGAGCGCCGAGCCGAGGACATCTCGCGCGTAGACCGGCAGCACAACCGCGTAGAGCGGCTCGGCCAGCAGGCTACCGAGGGCCGAC
>DAOKZM010000277.1:0-4912 GCA_035325665.1 Thermomicrobiales bacterium
GCATCGTTGTTCCCCGAGAGCTTCAGCCACGAACGCCCTATCATAGATAATCCTACCCCGCGAGTCGTGTGGGGGTGGATCGGTGTGTTGGAGTATCCTCACGCATGATGAGTGACTCGCGCGCGACGCAGAATATACAGAGTAAGAAGCAAGTCGCTGAGGCAGCCGCACGGCTGGTTGGTGGCGGTATGCTGGTCGGGCTGGGCAGCGGCTCGACTGCCGAACTGTTCGTCCAGGCCCTTGGCGCTCGCGTTGCCGATGGGCTACGCATCCGCGCCGTCGCCACGTCGGGCCGGTCTGAGGCCGCAGCCCGGGGGGTCGGCCTCGAGCTGGTCGAGCTCGATGGCCCGATCGACCTGGCGGTCGATGGGGCCGACGCCGTCGAACGTGAGACGCTGGCCGCGATCAAGGGCCTGGGTGGCGCGCTGACCCGCGAGAAGATCGTCGCGGCAGCCGCGCGCAGCTTCGTCCTGATCGTCGACACGACCAAGATCGTCGATGACCTGGCGGATGCGTACGATCGCGTTCCGGTCCCGATCGAAGTCCTGTCCTTCGGCTGGAAGCTGACCGCGCAGCGGCTGTCGGAGCTCGGCTCGCCGGTCGTTCGCCAGCAGGACGGCTCGCCGGTCGTTACCGACAACGGAAACCTGATCCTCGACCTCTACCATCCCATCGAGCCGGACCCGGCACGGCTCGCGGGAGCGATCGACACCATTACCGGCGTCGTCGAGCACGGACTCTTCCTCGGCATGGCTGGCAGCGCCATCGTCGGCACTCCGGAAGATGTCTACGATCTGCGTCGCATCCGCTGACCGCCGGCCATATCCGATACAACCGAAAGCGCGTTCGCGCGCTATCCTCGCGCCTTTCCGTAGAATGCGCTGGTTGGGTTCGGGCTATGAAGGGAATCGTCGTGAGGGAGAGTTCGTGCATGCGCTTCGGTATTGTCAGCGGGACGCGGAAACCATTCCCCGAGCTGGTCCAGCGCTGGCAGGAGGCCGAGGCGCTCGGGTTCGACACCGTCTGGGTGACGGACCATTTCATAACCGGCGAGGAACCGGAGCAGGATCTCGAGCCAATCTTCGAGGCGTGGACGGCGATCGCCGCGCTGGCGATGACGACGACTACGATTCGGTTCGGCGTCATGGTGACCGGCAACACCTACCGCAACCCGGCTCTACTGGCGAAGCAGGCCGCGACGGTTGACCACATCTCGAATGGCCGGCTGATCCTCGGCGTGGGCGCCGGCTGGTGGGAACGCGAGCACGCGGCCTACGGCTACGACTTCCCCAGCAATCGCGAGCTGGTCGACCGCTTCGAGGAGGCGCTGGAGATCATGACACGCCTTCAGGAGGACGAGCGGGCGACTGTCAAGGGCCGGTACTGCTGGGTCGATGACGCGCCGTTCGAGCCGAAGCCCGTCCAGCGACCGCACATCCCGCTGCTGATCGGAGCCTCCGGGCCACGCATGTTGCGGTTGACCGCGAAGTACGCTGACGAGTGGAACACCCGCGGCCCGCTCGACCAGGTCGCGTCACGCTTGCATGCGCTCGACGAGGCCTGCCGGGCGATCGGCCGCGATCCAGGCGAGATCCTCCGCTCCATCTGGCCGCACGGCGATCCGTGGACGTCGGCGGAAGATGTCCGCACGATGGTTGCCGGCTATCGCGAGGTCGGCTTCAACGAACTCGTCTTCGCCTGGCCGGGCGGCGACAACGTCGAGGTGATGCGCCAGTTCGCCCGCGAGGTCATGCCGGGGCTGCGTCAATAGCGAGCGACGAAGACTGCAACGACGGGACGAACGTCGTGACGGACGCCAGACGACTGATCGACATCAGCATCTCGATTTACCCAGGCATGTGCCAGTGGGTCGGCGAGGAGATCGTCTCCGCGGAGGCCCTCTCGCGCACGCCGGCCGACGAGGCAAACGTCACCCGACTCGTCCTGACCTCGCACAGCGGGACGCATGTCGATTCGCCGCGCCACTTCGTCCACGACGCCGCGACCGTTGACGCCATCCCGCTCGACCGCTGGATCGGCCCCTGCTGGGTGGCTGACCTGACCGGCGCTACTCCCGAGGTGACTGCCGCCGACCTGGACGCGGCGGCAGTGCCGCCTGGTGTCGAGCGGCTGATCCTGAAGACACGCAACTCGGCGCTCTGGCGCAGCGCGCCGGACGTCTTCGACGACCGCTTCGTCGGCCTGTCGCTCGACGGCGCTGAGTGGGTCGTCCGGCGCGGCATCCGGCTGGTGGGAATCGACTACCTCTCGATCGGCCCGTTCCACACGACCGGCATCGAGACACACCTGACGCTGCTGGAGAACGACGTCCTCATCGTCGAGGGCCTCGACCTCGGCGACGCCGTTGCTGGCGCCTGGGAGCTTCTCTGCATGCCGCTCAAGCTGCGGGACGGCGACGGCGCACCAGCGCGGGTCGCTCTGCGCGGGCCGCTTGAGGATGATGCTATCCGGGGCGTGCCGTGATTAGCCGCTCGGCCGCCGCGTCGATCGTCTCCAACCGCTTGGCGAAGCAAAAACGCGCCAGCGGCGGCGCCGTCGCCGGGTCGAGGTAGAAGGCGGATGGGGGGATCGCGGCGACGCCGACGTCGCGCGTCAGGTACCGGCAGAACTCGACGTCGTCGTGGAACCCCCAGGCGGTGATGTCGGCCAGCAGGAAGTAGCTACCCTGACAGTCGAGCGGGCGAAGGCCGGCGTCGGCGAGCACCGACCGTAGCCGGTCGCGTCGTTCGGCGTAACCCACGCGTAGCTCGTGGTAGTAGTCGCGCTCCGACGCCTGCTCGATCGCCTCGGCCATTGCCTCCTGGAACGGCGTCGCCGTCGCGAAGACGACGAACTGATGCACCGACCGCAGCGCAGCGTTCAGCTCGGCCGGGCCGATCGTATAGCCGATCTTCCAACCGGTCATCGAGAATGTCTTGCCGGTCGAGTTGATCGTCAACGTTCGCTCGGCCATTCCCGGCAGCAGCGCAATCGGGAGATGCTCGTGATCGTCGTACACGATGCGGTCGTAGACTTCGTCGCTCAGCACTGTTATGTCATGCTCATTGCAGAGAGCGGCGATCAGGGCGAGCTCTGCGCGGCGAAAGACCTTGCCGGTCGGATTGTGCGGTGTGTTGAGGAGTAGCAGTCGCGCCCGCGGGGTGAATGCCGCTCTGAGCTCATCCTCATCGAACGACCAGTCAGGCGGGTGCAGTCGGACGACGCGCGGGACGCCGCCGGCCATCACGACGTCGGCGACGTAGCCGTCGTAGAACGGCTCGAAGAAGATCACCTCGTCGCCGGAGTCGAGGAACGCCAGCATTGCCGCGAAGAGCGCCTCGGTCGCGCCCGTCGTCACGGTCACCTCGCGGTCCGGGTCTACGTCGACGCCGAACCTGGCAGCCCAGTCGGAGGCGACCGCCCGCCGGAGCCGCGGCGTGCCGTGGCTCGGCGCGTACTGGTTCTGGTCAGCGGCGATTGCTCGCGCGGCGGCCTCCTTGACGAAGTCCGGGCCGGCGAAGTCCGGGAATCCCTGCCCGAGGTTGATCGCGTGATGTTCGGTAGCTAACCGGCTCATCTCGGTGAAAACCGACGTCCCGAACCCCACGATCCGCTGCGACCCAACCTGCCTCATCCCGCCCCCTTTCGTCCCGGCAGTATAGACCCGGAGAAGCAGAACGGGGCGGCACGAGCCGCCTCCGTCGAACCGATCAGACCGTGTGATCTTCCGGCTAGAATCTGTCGCGATGGTATTCGCTGACCGAGCGCCGGGCGCCCGTCTCCGGCTTGTCCAGCAGTAGCCAGATCAGGCGGACGATCAGCCACGTCGCGATCGCGTAGATCACCATCGCCAGCAGCGCTGCGGAATCCAGGACGGCGCCGTCGCTGGCCGGGCTTGCGAAGATGCCTTCGAATGGGCGGACGAACGGGTCGGTGAAACTGTAGACGAAGTTGACAAAGCCGGTATACGCGTTCGCCTCCAGAAGCCTGAACGCGACGCGCAGCCCCAGCATGATCTCGATGATCCCGCAGAAGAACCAGAGAATACTTGCGATCCGATCCAGCATGGCCCGGCGGGCGAAGACGTGGTCGATGGCCACGTCCTCGCGGACGGCGCGACTGTCATCGACGTAGGCGTGGGGACCTGCCACTACGTCCTCGCGCACGTAGCGGGCCGGCGCCGCGGCCGGATCGCGCTCGACTTCAACGCGGCGGACGACCTCGGTTGGCTCGTTGTGGGTTTCAGTCTGCCTGACGATGCGTTCCTCGTCGTACGGCTGACCTGAAGACATGCGTATCCTCCTTCAACACCGGCCAGCACCTCCAACCGGTCGCTGGGTACTTCCGCATAGGCACGCGGCGTGCCACGTTTCCGGGGCACAAAGATGCCGAACGGCGGCCATTTCGCCCGTGGCCGCCGTTCTCCGAGTCCAAGGACGATCCCGTTAGCTCGAGCGCGGGATTGGCACGTCGATGATCGTTGGACCGCGCCGCTCGAACGCGGCAACGATCTCCCGGCGCATCTCCTCCGGCGAGTTGGCGCGCGCGCCAGGGATGCCATAGGCGTCGGCGAGCTTGACGTAGTCTGGGTTGACGAGGTCGGTCGCGATCACCTTGCCGGAGAAGCTGTGCCTCATCGCGCTATCGACGGCGGTGTAGGTCGAGTCGTTGAAGATCACGATCGGGACAGTGACATCGAACTGGATCGCCGTCGCGACCTCCTGCATCGTGAACTGGAAGCCGCCGTCGCCGACGACAGCAACGACCGGGACATCGGGCCGGCCGATCTTCGCGCCGATGGCGGCCGGCACGGAGAAGCCGAGCGTGCCGTAGTTCGACGGGAACAGATAGGTCCGCGGCGCGTAGGCCGGGAAGGCGTCATTCATTCGGTAGCTCATCATCGTCATATCCT
>DAOKZM010000278.1:0-4898 GCA_035325665.1 Thermomicrobiales bacterium
GGCCTGGCGGCCGCGATCCCGTTGCTGCTGACGGCGCTCTCGCGTAACGCGCAATCGGAGGAGGGGGCAGCGTCGCTCCATCAGGCGATCGCCAAAGACCACGACGGCAGCGTCATCGACAACCTGCCTAGCTACCTCAGCAACCCGAACTACGACGACGGCGCCGGCATCCTCAAGCACGCGCTGGGCGACAACCGCGCCTCGGTCGAGCAGAGCATGGCCAAGACGACCGGCCTGGATATGGCGACGATCGCCAAGCTGCTGCAGTTCGCCGCGCCGCTCGTCCTCGGCATGCTGGCCAAGCGTCAGCAGGCGCAGAACCTGAGCGCGAACGACCTGTCGAGCATGCTCCAGCAGGAGCGTGATCAGGAGGCCGCTGCCAACCCCGACATGATGGAGATGGTCAACAAGTACCTGGACGCCAACAAGGACGGCAGCGTCATGGACGATCTCCAGGCGCTGGCTAGCAAGCTGTTCGGCAAGCGCCAGGTCTGACGGTTCGTCGCCGCGGGGACATGCGTCCCCGCGGCTCCTCTCGGAAAGGACACGTATGGCTGCCTACGCCCTCGTCAGCGTCGACGTTCACGACCCGGAAGGGTACAAGGAGTACACCGCCCAGCCTCCCGGCACGGTCGAGCGCTACGGTGGCCGCTTCATCGTCCGCGGCGGCGCCTACGAGACGGTCGAGGGCGACTGGCAGCCCCAGCGCATCGTGGTCATCGAGTTCCCCTCGATGCAGCAGGCGCGGTCGTGGTACGCCTCGCCCGAGTACCAGGCGATCCTGCCAATCCGCCAGCGCAACTCGACCTGCGAGTTCTTCACCTTCGTCGACGGCGCCTGAGCGCAGCCGCTCTCCCGGCAAAACCTCCGTATATCTGGATATCGGGGGATGCCTCAACGATACCGCACGCCGTCCGCCGCGCCATCGCCCGGCCGGCCGGTTTGGCGACCGTTCGAACGAACGGTCACTTTCACGTTGCCCGCTGCTACGCTCCATCCAGGCTACTCGACCATGTCTGAAGGGACGGCGCCGGCGATGATCCCGATCACTCCCGGTGAGATCACTCCCCGCTGGTTGACTGCGGTCCTGCGGTCAGCAGGCGCGATCGACCGCGCATTGGTGGTTCGCGTCGAGCGGGAGATGGTTGGCGAGGACCGCGGGTTTACCGGCGCGATCGCGCGGCTGCGGCTGTCGTACGACCGGCCCGAGCCCGGCGCGCCCGCGTCGCTGATCGCCAAGATGCCGCTCGCCGAGCGGACGGTCGCCTCGTCGCTCCGCGAGGCGCAGCGCCTCGACCCGGCGCGGCTCGCGCGCGACCACGAGCGCAGCCTGCGCGAGGCGCGGTTCTACCGCGCGATGGGACCAGAACCGGAGTTCGCGCCGCGCGTCTACGCGATCGCCGACGACATCGAAGCCGGGCGGCTGGTGCTGCTGCTGGAGGATCTGTCGGCCGGCCGGCCTGGCGATGCGTTACACAACTGCGCCATTGCCGAGGCCCGCGCCGTCGTCGCGGCGATCGCTCGGCTCCACGCGCGCTGGTGGGAGCGCCCGGCGCTCGACGACTTTGGATGGCTGCCGTCCTGGGCGCCTGACCCGGCCGCGATGGCCGAACGCTACCGGCGCAACGTCGGGCCGGTGCTGGAGCGCTACGGTGAGCGGATCCCCGTGTATTCGCGGCAGCTGATGCTCGCGCTGCCGGACCACTACGAGTGGGTGCTGGCGACGCTCAACGGCCCGCCGGCAACGCTCATCCACGCCGACCTGCACCTCGACAACGTCATCTTCCGGGGGGCTGGACGACGCGACGGAGGCCGTGATCCTCGATTGGCAGACCGTCTCCCGCGGCCTCGGCGCGCTCGATCTGACCTCCTTCGTCTACGGTTCGCTGTCGATTGACGACCGGCGGGTGGCGGAGCTGGAGCTGATGGAGCTATATCTGGCGACGCTCGGCGAGGGCGGCGTCCTCGACTATGGGATAGACGAGCTTCGCTATCACGAGCGGCTGGCGCTTCTCTGGCAGCTCGGCGGTACGGTTGGCTGGCTGGCTCGGACGACCGGCACGACCCCCGAGGGACGCGAGCGCGCCCTGATCGACGCGATCTTCGATCCGGGCCGTCTCTTCGCCGCGCTGAAAGACCACGACGCCGCGGCATTGCTGGGTTAGCGGTCCGTCGCTCCCGGCTCGATGACGGCGGTGAGGTACGGCGACGCACGATTCATCTGATGCCACCTTCCCAGATGGCGTCGGGGCGTGGCGTTTGGCGCGCCGAGCGGAGCTCCGTGTCGGTTACGATTCGGATGAATGGGATGAGCAGTAGCGTGCTTAGGACGGCGCATGCGGCGAACACCGGCCGGAGACCGACGACCTCGGCGAGCGCGCCGCCCGCGGCTGCGCCGAGGGTCGGACCGGCGAAGCCGCAGAGTCGGAACGCGCTGGTGACCCGGCCGAGCATCGCGTCCGGCGCCGCCTGCTGGCGAATCGAGGTGACGACGATACTCCACATCGCACTGCCGGCGCCGCCGCCGATGATCGACGCCGCGATCAGCCAGGGGTTCGTCGTCAGCGCCGGCATCCCGAGCATCGTGACCGTCCCGAGCAGGTCGGCCGCGATGGCCCAGCGGCTGCCGATCAGCCGTTGCAGCGGGACGGCGACGGTCGTCCCGAGGACGCCGCCGACCCCCATCGCCGTCAGGAGCAACCCATAGCCCGCCTCCGAGAGGCCGAGCGGTCCGGGCGCGACGGCATACAGGACGAGCAGCGCATACCAGGCGCCCCAGCCGACGTTCATCACGAAGACGAACAGGGCGAGCGTCCGCAAGAGCCGGTGACCGGCGAGAAACCGCAGCCCGGCCTCGATGTCCTGCCGCAATCGCAGCGAGCCGGTAGGCGCCGGCCGAAACGCGCCACGCAGCAGCCAGAGCAACGGTACGGCGACGAGGTAGAGGCCGGCGCTCGTCCCGATGGCGAGCGCGGCGCTGGCCGCGATCAGCAGCCCGCCGAGCGGCGGCCCGACGAACTGGTTCGCCACTGTCTGGGCGCCGATGAGCCGGGCGTTCGCGCGTTCGAGCCTCTTGCCCTCGACGACGGTCGGCAGGATCGATTGTGCCGTGGTGTCGGCGATCGTCTCGGCCGTGCCGAGGATGAAGGCGACGCCGTACAGCGCCGGCAACGACATCGCTTCGGTGATCACCAGGCTTGCCAGCAGGAGGAGCGCCGCGGCGCGCAGCGCGTTCGCGCCGAGCATGAGCATCCGGCGGTCGGCGCGATCGGCGAGCACGCCGACTGGCAACGCGAACAGGAGCCACGGCGTGGTCGCCGCCACCCCGACCGCGGCCACCGCTGCTGGCGCCGAGGTGGCGCGCGCGGCGAGGATCGGGAGCGTGAGCTGGACGAGGCCATCGGCGAGGTTCGTCGCCGACGTCGCCAGCCAGAGCGCTCCGAACCCGCGCAAGCCTTGCCGGCCGAAACTTCTCCTCGCCAGGGACGCGCTGCGATCCACGATCATCGACACCTCGTTGACAGGCACGGCCCGCGCGCCGTACGCTGTCGGCGGTAATTCTCGTTCAGTTCGACGATGCTTACAGTAGCATCGAGTTCGTAATGAGTCAATAGCCTATGACTGCTTACAGCGAGCGGCGGATGACGCTGGCAATCGACTTCGTCAATACCTTCGACCCGGCCTACGACGATCCGGAGCTTCTTGGGACCATCGAGGAGGCAACGCGCTTCCTGCGAGCGCACGGGATGGAGGATGCGCGGGTCGATGAGACGGAGCTCGACGAGCTCCGCGGGCTGCGCGACCAGCTCCGCGCGGCGGTCGTGTCGCGCGACCCGGATGCCATCGCCGCCGTCGTCAACGATCTGCTGGGCACGGCGAGAGTCGCCCCACGGCTCGCGCGAGACCAGTCCGACGTCTGGAGCGTCGATCTCGCGAGCGTGCCGGACGCGCGATTGGTCGATCGCGTCAGTACCGAGGCGGCACTGGGGTTGGCGCTGGCGCTCGTCCGGCATGGTCTGGACCGGCTGCGCGTCTGCGCGTCCGACCCGTGCCGCGAGATCTTCCTCGACGTCTCACGAAACCGATCGCGACGCTATTGCTCCGACCGCTGCGCCAACCGCCACAACGTCGCCGCGTTCCGCGAGCGGCAGCGGAATGTGCGCGGCGGCGAGTGAGCGCCTAGCCGCTGCTGCCGGAGTCACTGAGGACGGCGCTAAACTCGGCCCGATTGAGCCTCTGAAAAGTGATCTGAAGCTGATGAGTCTGGCCGTATCCGGCGCAGGTCGCGACGAGGGTACCGTCCCGGGTGCTGTGGACTGTCCCGTCGCACAGCGGCGTCTGGCGGGCGTCGCGGATCTGGATCGTGCCGTTGGTGACAGTGCGCTCGTTGGCGAACTGGATGGCGATGTCGACCTTCGCCGCCCCGCTGGTGGTCCCGATCAGCGTGACCGTCGCGAGATCCTCGCTCACCTCCGTCTGCCCGGAGAGCGTCACCTGGTTCAGCGCCGGGAACGCCGGGGCCGCGGCGGTCGATGACGCGGTCGTCGTCGGTGCGGTCATCGCCTGCTCGGCGGATGCCTTGGCCAGCAGATCATTCGGCGTTCCGGACGCGACCGCCCAGCCGTCGGCGTAGGGGCCGCCAGCGCCCCAGATGACCAGGCTAGTGACCAGGACGAGGACCGCCGCGACCGACGGCGCGCGCAGCCGTGGGATGCTCGCCGTGCGCCAGAGGGTTAGTCCGGCGACCAGCGCGACGCTGCCGCCATAGAGTGCGGTTGCCCAGGTCGTCCGGGTATCGGTCCCGGCGCCGAGCCCGTGGACGAGCGACGCGAGGAAGATCGGGTAGGTTAGCCCGTGCAGCGCGTGCCAGGCGCGGTAGCCGATCCGGCTCCGGACCC
>DAOKZM010000279.1:0-2516 GCA_035325665.1 Thermomicrobiales bacterium
CGCCGACGAGCGGACCCCGCCGCTCGACCGGCGCGCCTACGACGCGATCGGCGCGATCGGGACGGCCTCGACCGGCTTCCGCTGCTACTCCCCGTTCCACGCCAACCCCTACCAGCCGGGCAAGCCGTCATACGGCGTCGAGAGCGACTGGCTCTACGACCACCTCGGCATCCTCTCCTTCATGACCGAGCTGTGGGGCCTGGCGACCCGGGCAGGCATCGAGCGCGAGTCCTTCATCGAGCTGGAGGAGGATCGGACCGAGGAGGAAGACCTCGCGATCCTGCGCCTGTTCGACGAGGAAGCCGCTGGGCGCGGGGTCACCCCCTGGCGGCCGTTCCAGCACCCGCAACTCGGCCCGGTCGAGGTCGGCGGGCTAGAGGTCAAGTTCGGCCTGCTGAACCCGCCCGGGCCGCTGCTGCCCCGCGAGATCGAGCGCGCGGTGCCATTCGCGATCGGCGCGATGGGGACCGCACCACGGCTGCGCGTCATCGCCAGCGGCACGGAGCGGGTCGCGCCGGGCGTCTACCGCGTCTGGGTGAACGTCGGCAACGACGGCTTCCTGCCAACCTGCGGCAGCGAGCGCCATCGCAACTCCGGAGCGGGCAAGCCGCTCATCGCCGAGGTCTCACTCCCGGCCGGAGCCACGCTCCTGCCCGGCAGCCCCCCGGCCACGCAGGAGATGGAGCACCTGGCCGGCCGCGTCAGCCAATACACCGGCTTCCACCTCTCCGCCCGCTACTCCAACCTCAGCCGCGGCCACGTCGAATGGCTCGTTGCCGCGGAGGACGGCGCCACGCTCGACATCACCATCCGCGCCGAGAAGGCCGGCGCCTGCCGCACGACGGTGACGGCCGGCCCGTAGCCGACGACACGTGAGCTGGTCTGGCCGTGCCCCGACACGGCCTCGTGAGCGTTGGCTCAGGCGGTCGGGATGTTGGCGCTGTGCCTGGATCGCAGTATTCCTCACAGCGCCGGAACAGTCTGTCACGGTGCATCGGTCGGGCCGGTAACTGCCTCCGGCAAGGAATCAGGCGCTGAGTCGGAACGGTGGGTAAACGTCCGTAACCAACACGAACGCGTAGCCGAGCACCCGGACGCTCCAGCGCATCACGCCCTCGACAAAGTCGAATAGCCCTCGCGGGTAACGCCCGGTGAACAGGATGGCGAACCAGGCCACGATGACGACGAAGATCGCCACAGTACCGAGGACGGACAGCACCAGGTAGGGAGGGATCGCTAGGAGCCACTTGTACAGCGGCCCCCAGCGGTTCAAATCCTGCCGGACGTCGGGGTAGGGTAGGTCGAGGTGGACGGCTTGTTCCTCATCGGTTGACGGATATTCGTCCCGCATGAGCGCCAGATAGACTGCGACCCGAGACTCGAAGCGCATTAGCTCCAGGTTGAAACTGTACCACCACCGCGGGTACTTCTGGCGGAACAGGATCATGAGTGCGGTCGGGGTGGTTAGCACGCTGGCCCCGATCACGCTCACGATGACGAGGATCGGGAGGGCGACGAAGATACGGAACGCCGTGGTCAGCCGGTTGAGGTCGCGGTCGGGGTAGTCAACCGAGAACGTCACGGGATAGCCGGTCGCTGCCTCTGCGGCCAAGGTTGTCCGCTCCTTTCTTTGCTGGCTCGGTTGTTCGAGGGTACGGCAAATCGTGGCCGGTCGTTCCGGCGGCGCAGCCGAGCAACAGTATCGCCCGGGCGGCCCACGGCCGCAACAGATTTCGAACCAGGCTAGTGGGATGCGCTATCCGCGGCGTGTCCGCCCGGTTGTGCCGGTCGCGAGCAGGTCAACGGGTTGGCGCTCGGTCACCGGGAATCACTTCGTCGCGGTGTGGCATTCGCATGCGCCGCCCGTGTCTCATAAGCCCCGTCTTCGAGGCGCCCGCTGCCCCGCTCGTCTCGCATCCCGTCACGCAAACTGCGGCATCACGTCCTCGACGAAGACCTCCAGCGCCTCCCAGTCGACCGGCGGGCGGAAGGCGATGTTGAGCGCGGTGACGCCGGCCTCCTGGTACTTCGCGATCCGCTCGGCGACCTGGGCGGGACTGCCGGCGAGCTGGCCGGAGGGGGTCTGGTGCGGCGTCTTGCGCTTCATCTCCTCGTCGGCCTTGCGCATGACCTCGGGGTCGTCGGATGCGGCCATGAAGAAGCCGAGCTGGGTGGCGAGCTTCACGTCAGCCGGGTCGCGGCCTTCCTTCTCGCACCATTCTCGGAGCACCCCGGCCTTGTGCGTGAAGGCGCCTGGCCCGACGTAGGGGATGTTCCAGCCGTCGGCATACTTCGCCGCAATCCGCGCCGTGCGCTTCTCGCCCAGCCCGCCGATCCAGAGCGGGATCGTGCCCTTGACCGGCCGCGGGTTAATGTAGGCGTTGGTGAAATCGAAGTACTCGCCGTGGTGGTCGGTGACCTCCTGGTTGAGGAAGCTGCGCATCACCTGCATACCCTCCTCGACCATGTCGAGGCGCTGCTTCGGCGGGGCGAACTCGTAGTTGAAGGCCGTAAAC
>DAOKZM010000279.1:2526-4835 GCA_035325665.1 Thermomicrobiales bacterium
CAGGCCGAGCTCGAAGCGCCCACCGGAGAGGTGGTCGATCGTCACCGCCGACTTGGCCAGCAGCCCGAGGTTGCGGAACGGCGTGGCGAAGACCATGCAGCCGAGCTGGATATTCTTCGTCTCGCTCGCCAGCGCGCCCAGCAGCGCGACCGCCTCGAAGTGCGGGTCGGCATCGTCCGTCGCGCAGTAGAAGTGGTCCCAGATCGAGAGCCAGCCGAACCCGCGCTCGTCGGCCAGCGTCCACAGCCGGCGGAGCTCGTCGATGGTGATGTTCTGCTGCCCGACGTGGATACCGAAGGTGATCCCCAACTGCGCATCCTTTCCATTGCCCATCAGTCGCTCGGGCATCGTAGCCGCGTTCGGGGCACTGTCAACTGGCGGGATGCTGGACACGGAGATAGCGTCGCGGCGCGGGCCTTGCGGCAGGGGATGCATCGATACGCGCCGCAGACAAGGGAGGTAGGACGATGCTCTGGTATTGCCGGTATACCTGGCAGCCGCATACGACCCGCGAGGCGGTTGCCCGGCGGATCCTTGAGATGGACGAGAAGGGGATGAACAAGCCGGAGAACATCCGCGGGTGGTACGGCCTGGCCGGTGGCGGCGCCGGGTTCATGATCGTCGAGCAGGACGACCCCCAGCAGCTCACCGCGCTCCTTCAACCCTACATGGATCTGGTCAGCTGGGACGTGCACGCGATCTACGAGCAGCGCTACGATGAGAACATCCGCAACTTCCGGGAGGAGCTTGGATAATCGGGTTAGCGACTGGAATCCGGCCGGTATACTGACCGCGTGAGCGACAGCGGTATACCGGCTATGCCACGCGCGCGGCGACCAGCCCACCGGGCGGACGATCCCGTCTACCAACTGGCGATGGCGCTTCTCGCAGCCGGGAGCGTCGACGAGATCCTGTCTGCCGCGCCGCCGCTCGTCGCCGCCGCGCTCGACACCACGCAGCCGGTCCGGATCGACCTGTCCGACACCGCCCCCGCGCCGGTGATCGGCGAAACCCGCGTGCCGCTCGTCGCCGGTGGCGAGACGATCGGCACGCTCGGCGCCGCGGGCGTTGGCACACCGGACCCGGAGCGCGCGACGGCGGTTGCTGGTCTGCTGGCGACGGCGATCTCAACCCGTCGCCGCGTCGCGGCCGAGCACGAGCGGCTGCTGCAGGAGGCCTCCGGGCTCAAGCTGGATGTTGTCTCGATGCTCTCTCACGAGATGCGGACGCCGCTGGCCTCGATCAAGGGATACGCCTCGGCGCTACGGATCGAGGGGGCAAGCTGGGACCCCGAGACGGGCGGCGAGTTCCTGCGGACGATCGAGGAGGAGACCGACCACCTGACCCGGCTAGTCGAGGACATCCTCGAATCGGCGGCGATCGACGCCGGGCTGCTGCGGCTCAACATCGAGCCGATCCTGATCCCGCGCATCGCCCGGCGCGTCATCGACCGGGTCGGCATCCAGAGCGACCGGCACCGCTTCGTGGCGATGTTCTCGAACAGCTTCCCGGTCGTCGAGGCGGACGCCCAACGGGTCGAGCAGGTGCTGACGAACCTGATCGACAACGCGGTAAAGTACTCGCCGGACGGCGGGCTGGTCGTTGTCCGCGGCGAGGTGCGCGCCGGCGAAGTCGTCATCAGCGTCGTCGACCAGGGAATCGGCATCGCGCCGGAGCACCTCAACAAGCTGTTCGAGCGCTTCTTCCGCGCCTCGCCGGAGCACCGCCAGCACGTCGTCGGCACCGGGCTGGGCCTGCCGATCAGCGAGTCGCTCGTCCGCGCTCACGGCGGCAGGATCTGGGCTGAGAGCGTGGTCGGAAGCGGGACGACGCTGTCGTTCACCCTGCCGATTCACAACACGACGGCGACGCGCGATGAGTAGCCTGCCGGACCAATCGGCCATGCTCGACGCGCCGGCCGGCACGCGCATCCTCGTCGTCGAGGACGAGCCGGCACTCGTGCGCCTGCTGCGCTCGATCTTCGAGGCGGCCCACTATCAGGTCCGCGTCGTGCCGGACGGCGAGCGGGCGCTGGAGCAGATCGCGCTGGAGTCGCCCGACCTGGTCCTGCTGGACCTCCTGTTGCCCGGCAAGATGGATGGCTACGAGACCTGCCGGCGCATCCGCGAGTTCTCGACGGTGCCGGTCATCATGGTAACGGCCCGGGCGCATGAGGACGAGAAGCTGCGCGGCTTCGAGGCCGGGGCCGACGACTACGTGACCAAGCCGTTCAGCGCCCGCGAGCTGCTGGCACGGGTGAAGGCGCTGCTGCGCCGCTCGCACGTCCCGGCCGCCGCCCCGCCGCGCAT
>DAOKZM010000280.1:0-4822 GCA_035325665.1 Thermomicrobiales bacterium
CTGGCGTCGTTGCGCTCGGACAAACTCGGGGCAGCGATTCGTGCGATGATCGCCGGGTGGACGCCGACGGACGACGAGGAGGGACGATGAGCCAGGGACGACGGAGGCCGCTCAAAGTCGGGTTCGGCCTACCGGACTCCGAGGACGCGCGCACCGGTACGACGGCGAGCTGGCGCGAGATCGCCGCGGTCGCGCTACGCGCCGAAGCGGTCGGCTTCGACTCAATCTGGGTCCAGGATCACCTGCTCTTCCGCCTGGAGGATGGCAAGTCGGAAGGCGTCTGGGAGTCGTTCTCGCTGCTCTCGGCGCTGGCGGCGATCACCAGCCGGGTCGAGGTTGGGACGTTGGTGACCTGCACCTCGTTCCGCAACCCGGCGCTGACGGCCAAGATCGCCGACACGATCGACGAGATCAGCGGCGGGCGCGTGATCCTCGGCCTTGGCGCCGGCTGGCACGAGCCGGAGTACCTCGCCTTCGGCTACCCGTTCGACCACCGCTTCTCCCGCTTCGAGGAGGCGCTGACGATCATCCACGGGCTGCTGCACGACGGCGAGATCGACTTCGAGGGCCGGTACTACCAGGCGCGCGACTGCGCCCTCCACCCGCGCGGTCCGCGCAAGCACGGTCCGCCGATCATGATGGGGACGACCGGCGAGCGAATGCTCGGCCTGACCGCCCGCTACGCCGACATCTGGAACGTCTACTTCTCACGCACCGGCAACACGCCGAAGGGGATGCTGCCGCTGCTGGAGCGGGTGGACGCCGCCTGCGAAGCGGCCGGCCGCGACCCAGCCACGCTCGCCCGCTCGGCGACGCTCTACATCGACTTCAGCGGCGCCGCCGGCGGCGCGTCGTCGGTCAACCCGACCGGCGTTCCGGCCATCAGCGGCGATCCGGGGCGGATCGCCGATGAGCTGCGCCGCTACGCCGAGCTTGGTGTCTCACACATCCAGGTCTACACCGAGCCGCTGGACATCGAAGGCGTCGAGCGCTTCGCGCCGGTGCTGGAGGCGCTGGACCAGGGATAGGCACAGGAACGGCCGGCGGGGCAATCCCGCCGGCCGTCGATCTCGCGTTGTCGCGTCAGTTACTGCTCGGTCGCCGCCAGGGCATCGACCAGACCCTTGCCGAAGAACGAGGTTGTCCCGCCGTTGCCGTAGCAGCGCTCGCGCTCGTCGCTCGGGTTGAGCGGCTCCCAGTCCGACGGGCAAGAGAGCGGCTGAGCGCTGCGCTCGACCGCCGCGGCGACCGCGCCCGGCGACCACTTCGGGTGCATCTGCACTACCAGCGCCGCGACCCCGGCCGCGTGCGGCGAGGCCATCGACGTGCCGTTCAGCTCGACATACGTCGCGCCCTGATCGACGACGGTGATGCCAGGATAGAACGCGTTTAGCGGGTCATAGCCTTGATAGATCGCCGAGTTGGCCGGAGCGGCTGCCAGGATCGCATCCTGGATCGTGCCGGTGGCGCGGAAGTAGTCGCCGCCGGGAGCGGCCACGTCCACGACGCCCATGCCAACGCTGGAATAGTCGGCGATCCACAGGTCGTAGCCGGGGATGCCGATCGGGCCGGTGGCCGAGACGGTCAGCACGCCCGGCAGCTCGGCCGGGGCGACCCGGCAGTTGTTGCCGACGTCGCGCACCTCGGCGCTATCCGGCGGCCAGTCGGGGCTCGTTTCGTCGACGCCCGGGTGCTGGAGGTCGGAGAGCTGGTTCCCTGCCGAGGAGACGATCAGGACGCCGCGCTGCTGCGCGTAGCGCGCCGCACTCTGCAGATCCTTGAGGATCGCCCGTTGCCCGGCGTCATTGGAGCAGTAGTAGAGGTACGGATCGGCATACAGGCTGAGGTTCACCACATCGAGGCCGATGTCACCAGCGTAACGCAGCGCCGCCGCGACCGAGTCGGCGAAGCAGTAGCCGACCTCCGTGCAGGCCTTCAGCGCGACGATGGTCGCCTCCGGCGCGACCCCGGCGATGCCGATGCCGTTGATCGGCGCGGCGATCGTCGAGGCGACGTGCGTGCCGTGGCCGGAGAGGTCCTGGACCGCGAGCTTGTTCGAGCAGTCGCCGTCAGCGACCTCCTGCGGGTCGGCCGTCGGTGTCGTGCTGTAGATGAACGAGCACGACGCGTCGAGGTCGAGGTTCGGCGCGATGTCCGGGTGCGTGAGATCGACGCCAGAGTCGATCACGCCGACGCGGACCCCAGCGCCGGTCGCGACGGTGTAGCTGCCGTCCTCGGATGCGTTGATCAGCGCCATGTTCCACTGGCAAGCGCCGAGCGGCTCGCTGTTCGGCGTGCCGAAGGTGTCGCCGTACAGGTCTTCGCAGATGTCGACGACCGTAGCAGTTGGCACAGCCGCCGACACGACCGGCGCAACTAGCGCGAATGCTGCGACCAGGACGATGACGAGGATTACCGATGGGAGACGTGCCACCCTACCGCTCCTGTCCCTGGATGCGATTGCCACCGGCGGTGACGACGATCGCCTCAGCCGGGTCCACGGTCGACCCCTGACCCTGCCCGAACCACCTTCCCTGCCGAGGTGCTCACACCGTATTGAGTGCAGCGCAGGTCGTCAAGTTGTACGGACACGAAAGGCTGCGCTTTTCTGGCCTCGCACACTGGCTGGAGCGATTGTCAGCCGAGCCGGCTGGCGTCGAAGACGCCGAGCGGCCGGCCCTCCAGCAGATGCTCGACGCAGAGGCGAGCGCAGAGCGGACCGTAGCTCATCCCGGCGCCGGTGAAGCCGGCCACGAAGGCCACGTTCGGCAGGTCCGGCAGCCGGCCGATCAGCGGCATGCCGTCAGGCGTAAAGCCCATGATTCCAGCCCAGCGGTGCGTCACCTTCAGCGCCGCCAGCTCGGGGAAGCGCTGGGCCACCCAGGCGTGCATCCCGGCCTGCAGCTGTGGCGTCGTCTCGTCGCCGTAGCCGACCTCCTCGCCGGCGAAGCGGTCGCGGAATCCGCCGATCAGGAAGCGGCCGTCCGGCAGTTGGCGGAAGTATTCGAAGCCATCCTCGGCGCCGGTCGGCATGTCGATCAGCCGCCAGCCGCCCGGCATCGGCTCGGTGGCGAACATCTGGGCGCGGGTCGGGTAGATCTTGTCGGCGAAGTATGGATGCAGGATGCGCGAGTAGGCGTTCGTCGCCAGGATCGCCAGCCCGCACTCGACCGTCGCCCGCTTGCCGCGCAGGACGACCGTGTCGTCGCGTTGCTCGATCGCCCGCACCTCGCAGCTCTCGATCACCCGCGCGCCGGAGGCCGCCATCAGCCGCGTCACCAGCAGCCAGGGCTGCAGCGCCATGTCACCGGGCTGGTAGAGCCGGCCGAAGAAGCCGCGGTCGTAGGGGTCGTCCTCGGAGAAGTAAACCTCCAGCCCGTCCGCCTCCATCGCCCGCGCCGAGGCGCGCATCGAGTCGCGCTCGGCCGCGTCGATGCCCAGGTATTGCGAGCCGTTCGCCTCGTAGGGCACGCCGAGCCGGTCGCAGAAGCCGCGCACCATCGCGCGGTTCTCCAACAGCTGCTCGCGGAGCGCTTTGGCCCCCTCGCGACCGAGCCGCTCGACGGCGGTGTGATAGCTGTTGCGTAGCCCAGCGATGCAGTGACCGGCGTTGCGCCCAGACGCGCCGCCCCCGACCGCGCCGCTCTCCAGCACGACCACCTGCTCGCCCGCCTCGCCCAGCAGCGTCGCGAGCGTCGCCCCGACGATCCCGCCGCCGACGACCGCCACGTCCGCCACCACCTGCTCGTGCTCGACCTCGCCCGGCCAGGCCGCCGTGTCCTGCCAGAGAGACACCGTCATCACGCGCTCCTTCCCTGCCGTACGGATTATCGCGCACCCCAGCCTGAGTGGAGGGAACCCCTCGGTCCCGCAAGTGTCCCTTCTCCGTCCCGGCCGCAACTGCGTTCGGCGCAGAGCTTGGCATTGACAACTGATATGATTGTGACTCACGAAGGGCGTCGAACATGGGCGATCATCAGACGAGACCGCGATCGGTGCTCGTGTTTCCCTCGCACCATCCCGGCTGGGGGCGGGTTGAGGCGACGCTCCGAAGGCTCCCTGGCGTAACCGTCATGAGCGCCGGGCCGGGTCAGGCCAGCGCGCTGGCGGTCGCGCTGGCAGAACGCGCGGACGTTATCGTCTGCGATCGCATCATCGATGGCGTCCCAGCGTCGACACTCTTCGCGCCGGTCCTCTCCGATCCGCCAGGGACTGCGCTTGTGATCCTCAGTGAAAGCGTTGGTCGCGCCGACTGGAGATTGGTGCTGCGAGGCGCCGTCAGCGGGTATCTCATGTGGGGAGATCTATCAACGCCCGCCTGGCCGACGTACATCGCCGCGGCGGTTGATGCGCGCGCCGCGGTCGTCTCGCGGGCGGCCATCGCCGCCTGGCGTGAGGACGAGCGCCGACTCGTCGAGCACAGCGACTTCGCCATCACCGCGCGTGAGCGATACATCCTCCAGGAGCTGTCCGCTGGCGAGACGCACGCCGCTATCGCGCGAGCGCTGGACATCCACGTCCGCACGGTCGAGCGGGTGATAGATGTGTTGCAGCGCAAGCTCGATGCGGCCTCCACGGCCCGTCTGCTTGTGCGCGCCGCGCAGTTGGGGCTAGTCGAATGACGCCGTGACGCTTGACATCCACTCCAAGGCACGAATCCGCCTCAAATACGACATGAACCCGGTGGCGCGCCGGCACGAAACCACATCGACGGCGATCGACAGCAGCCATACTCTGTCACCAGGATGTGGGATGAGGCATCGCGGTTCCGTCGCACTCGTGCACATGCTTAAGGAGGGCCAACGATGGCTCTTTGCGCGCG
>DAOKZM010000281.1:0-2693 GCA_035325665.1 Thermomicrobiales bacterium
CTGCTGGCGTTGCGCGGCCGGATCGTCGTCGCGTTGGCGCTTGCGCCGGCCGCCGTGCTGCTAGTGGTGATCGTGCTCGCCACCGTCGCGCCGAGCACGCTTACCGAGCGGCTGACCTCGATCGCCGACGAGGCGCGCCCGTTCGACGCGGCCTCTGTCCCAATCACACCGGACAACTTTGCGGTGGTCGAGCGGATGGCTCACTGGCAGGCGGGCTGGCACATGTTCGAGGATCACCCGCTCACCGGCGTCGGCATCGGCAACTTCAATGAGCGCTACCCGGACTACTTCGTCCGCACCGAGTTCCGCTACTCACAGGGACACGCCCACAACTACTACATCCATACCCTTGCCGAGACCGGTATCGTCGGTCTGGTCGTATATCTGACGCTGGCGACGAGCTTCCTCGTCCTGGCAGCGATCGTTGCCCTGCGTTCGACCGATCTCATGGCACGATTCGTGGCATTGGGAGCCGCGGGCACGATGACGGCGGTCTACGCCCACAACGTGTTCGAGGATCTGCATGTACTCAACCTGGGAATCATTATCAGCGCCGCCTGGGCGCTGGCAGTCGTTGCGCACCGGATGTGGCGCTCGGGCGAGCCGGCCGAGGCCGCCCGCCACGGGTTCGCCTGACGTGGAATACTCGCCGAGATGACGTACGAAGCCTCTTTCGCCGACGAGAAACCATCCGCGACCGTGACGGTCGCACGGAAGACGGACGTGACGGCCGCGTCGCGTCCGCCGTCAATTGGCGAGCGCCTGCGTTCTCCGCAGACGCTGATCTCGTTCGTGATCGCGTTCGCGCTGATCTACTTCATCTTCACCCAGCTCAACATCAACATCGGTGACGTCTGGATCCAGATCCGCAATGCCAACCCGCTCTACCTCCTGCTGGCGTTCGTCGCCTACTACGGGTCGTTTCCATTCCGGGCAGCCCGCTGGAGGCGTCTGCTTTCGAACGCCGGTATTCACAGTGGCGAGGGGCACGATGTGCCAGGCATCCGGGGGCTGACTGAGATCTACCTGCTCGGCTGGTTCGCCAACTGCGTCGTTCCAGCCAAGCTCGGTGACGCCTACCGGGGCTACCTGCTGAAGAAGAATGCCGGTCCATCGTTCAGCCGGACGCTCGGGACGATCTTCGCCGAGCGGCTGCTCGATGTCGTGGCGCTGGTCGTGATCATGATGCTCTCGGCCCTGTTCGTCTTCCACGGCAGCGTTCCGGCGTCGCTCCGTCCGTGGTTCGTCGTCGGCGCCGTCCTGGTCGTGATCGGCGTCGGCGGCTTTGTCGTCCTGATGACCGCCGGCCACCACCTGCAGCGGCTCGTCCCGCGCCGGTTCCGCCACAACTACCTGACGCTGGCCGAGGGGATCGTGACCTCATTCTCGCGCACCGGCTTTCTGGCGGTCGCCGGCCTCACGCTGTTGATCTGGCTCCTCGAAGGTGTGCGGGTCTACTTCGGCGCGCAGGCGATCGGCGTCGACCTCTCGTTCTCCGCGGCGATCTTCGTCGCGCTGCTGGCCAGCCTGCTGACTACGATTCCGTTCACTCCTGCCGGAATGGGCTTCGTAGAGGGCGGGACGGTCCTCGCGGTGAAGTTGTTCGGCGTCACCGCCGCCCAGGCGACCGCAGTGGCAATCGTCGACCGCGCCGTCGCCAGCTACAGCGTCGTCCTCATCGGCGGCCTGCTCTACCTGGTCACGAAGCGTAAGTAGCGCCATGCGGGTCGCCTACGACGCCACCGCCGCCGCGATCCAGACCGCGGGGGTCGGACGCTATACGCGCGAGCTCCTGCGCGACCTGGTCACCCTCGATCCCGCCGACGACTACCAGCTCGTATGCGCCGCCACCGAGACGGACGCCCGCAAGCTGCTGGATCAGCTCCCGCCCGGCGCTGCGCGTGAGCTCCGGCGGCTGCCCGGCGGCGAGCGGGCGGCGACGATCGCCTGGCAGCGGCTCCGCCTGCCGATCGCGGTGAACCACTTCACCCGACCATTCGACATCTACCACGCAACCGACTTCGTCGCGCCGCCGTCCAAACGGCCGATCGTCACGACCGTCCACGATCTCTCCTACTTGCGCGTCCCGGAACTCGGCGACGAGCGGCTCGTCCGCTACCTTACCGCCGCGGCGCCCCGCACGCTCTCCCGCAGCAGCAGGATAATCGCCGTCTCGGCCACCGTGGCAGCGGAAATCGTCGCCGCCTATCCCGAAACGCGCGACCGAGTCGTCGCCATCCCGAACGGGGTGCGGCTGCCCAACGCTGAGCGTCCATCGACCAACCCAGCGCGGCCGACCATCCTGACGGTCGGCACCGTCGAGCCACGAAAGAATCACCTCGGGACGCTGACGGCGATGCGCCGCGTCCGCGAGCGCTTCCCGGACGCCGAGCTGGTCGTCGTCGGGCGCGCCGGCTGGCGCTCCGACGACATCGCTGCCGTGATCCGGGCGGCGGAGGCAGCCGGGTGGGCGCGCTGGCTGCCGGAGGCGAGCGATATCGACCTGGCCCGCGCGTATGCCGAGGCGGCGGTGTTTGTCTACCCATCCTGGTACGAGGGGTTCGGCCTGCCGGTCCTCGAAGCGATGAGCTACGGCGTCCCGGTCGTGGCGGGCGACATCGCCGCACTCCGCGAGGCCGCTGGTGACGCCGCGCGCTTCGCTAGCCCAGCCGACCCGGACGAGATCGCCGACC
>DAOKZM010000281.1:2703-4565 GCA_035325665.1 Thermomicrobiales bacterium
GGACTGTTCCGGATCGCGCGCATCGGCCTGGTCACGCCGCTGCGGGACGGCATGAACCTGGTGGCGAAGGAATTCGTCGCCGCGCAGGACCCGACCGATCCGGGCGTGCTGATCCTCTCCCGCTTTGCCGGCGCGGCCGAGGAACTGACCGAGGCCCTGCTGGTCAATCCCTACGACCCGGACGAGATCGCCGACCAGATTCTTGCGCTACTCGACGATCCGGCCGCGCGGGTCGACCTTCGGACACGCGGGCTGGCGCGAGCGTCCGGCTATAGTTGGCGCATCGCCGCGGAGCGAACGCGGCGCGTCTATGCGCAGGCGGAGGCCGACCGGGGATGACGGACATCGAGCGAGAAGCCGGCGACGCGGTCCCGCCCGACGGACCGCCGAAGGCGTTCTGGGATCGCCACGCCAAGCTCTCGATCCTGCTGATCGCGGCCAGCTTCTACCTCCTGCTGTTCGCGATGTGCGCGACCGTCGGCATCCTGCTCTGGCTTCGTAACTAGGCGATGGCCGAGTTACTGGCCAACCCGCTCACCATCGTCGCGGGCGTCGTCATGGCCCTCAGCGCGCTCGTCGCCGGTGGCTGGACGATCGGGCTCGCGCCAGGCGCGCGAACCAGCCCGGACGAGGACGCGGTCCGCCGCATCGCGCGCAACAGCGCGGTCCCCATCGCCTCCCAGTTCGTCGTACGCATGATCGACCTCGCCGTCGCGATCGTCATTTTGCGGCTGCTCGGGCCGGAGGGGAACGGCCGCTACGCGCTGGCGGTCATCGTCTGGCTCTACGTCAAGACGGTCTCAGACTTCGGCCTGAGCCTGCTGGCGACACGCGACGTGGCGCGCGACCCGGATTCCGCTGGCCAGGTCACCGGCGTCACGACGCTGATGCGGCTGGTCGTGCTGGGCGGCGCGTCGGTGCTGGCCGGTGGCTACCTCGCGGCCGGCTACCTGACCGGCGATCTCGCCGGCGACACTGTCCTGGCCGCGCTGCTCCTCCTCGCCTCGATTATCCCCAGCAGCTTCACCGAGGCCGTGAACTCCGCCCTGAACGGGCTGGAGCGGATGACGGTCGCGGCGTGGCTCAACGTGACGGTCAGCGTCGCCCGCGCACCGCTTGTGGTCCTGCTGGCCGCGTCGTCGCTCGAGGTCGTCGGCGTCGCCGTCGCGGCGCTGGTCGCGTCGGTCGCGTCGGCCGCGCTCTACGCGCGCGCCTACCGCCTCCTCATCGCCGTGCCGATCGTCTGGCGGCTCGATCGCCGCACGGCAGCCGGCCTGGCCCGCGAGAGCTGGCCGCTGTTGACTGGCGCGCTACTCGTCAACCTGTTCTTCCGCGTGGACGTCTTCATCGTCCAATCGTTTCGCGGCGACCGCGCGCTCGGGCTGTACGACGCCGCCTACAAGCTGATCAATCTGGTGACGATTATTCCTTCTTATGTCACGCTAGCGATCTTCCCGGCCCTGGCGGTACGTGGCGGCGACCTCGTCCAGCTGCGGCGCGTCCAGCGCCTGGCCGTGTACCTGCTGGTCTGGATCGCCTGGGGTATCGTCGCGGTCGTGACCGGCGGCGCTGAGCTCGCCATCCGAGTCCTGGCCGGGCAGGATTACCTGCCAGAGGCAGCCATCCTGCTTCAAATCCTGATCCTCTTCGCGCCGCTCTCGTTCCTGAACGGCATTGTCCAGTACGTCCTGGTCGCGATGAACGAGCAGCGGCGAATCGTGCCGGTCTTCGCTCTGGCTGTCGCGTTCAACCTGACGGCGAACCTGCTGCTCGTCCCCCACTTCGGCGCGCGTGCCGCCGCTGGGGTGACCGTCGCGACCGAGCTGGTGATCTTCGCCGCGTTCCTCATCGCAACCCACCGG
>DAOKZM010000281.1:4579-4818 GCA_035325665.1 Thermomicrobiales bacterium
TCGATGTGGGACCCGGAGACGTACGCGTTCCGCGGCCCGGCGATCTGGGACGGCTCTGGCGTCCGACGCTCGCTGGCGCGGGCGGCGCGCTCACTGGTCTGCTGATCGCGGCAGAGGCGGGCGCGCTGGCCGGCGCGACGAGCGCGGGCATCGTCTTCGTGCTGGTCTCACTTGCGACGCGGGTTGTCGGTTCGGAGGAGCGGGGGATCATCGCCCGTGCGCTCGGACGCGCCCAGGCG
>DAOKZM010000282.1:0-1211 GCA_035325665.1 Thermomicrobiales bacterium
GGCTGGACGATAAGGTCGTCGTCGAGCCGCATCAGCCCGCGGAAGATCTGTCGAGCAAGAAACGACGATTCAGCATCGCGTAGCAGCGCCGGATCGAGCGTCGTCGGTAGAGAACCGCCGCCAACGATCGTCAGCGTCTGGTCCGCATCGGCCCGGTCGGTCGCTCCGGTCGAACTCGACGCAGGAGCGGCCACGCCGCCGCCCGACGAGCCGCAGCCGGTCACGAGCAGTACGACGACCAGCGCGACAAGCAATCGGATGTGGAGTGGCGTCGTCACTACCAGCCTCGGACCGATACAGGCGTCAGCCGCCCATCGCCAACGAATCAGCGAAGTGTAACAACCGCCGCAGGGCCACCGGATTCGCCCGCCAAGGCGGTGATGACCCGCGTGACTACGCTCTCGACCGGTGTCGAGTCGGTCGAGACAACGATGTCGGCCTGCTGTCGCGCTACTGCCAGCCGCGCGGCCTGGACGTCGTAGAGCCATTGCGGCCAGTGCGGGTCGCCACGCCGAGCGCGGATCGACTCCAGGCTGACGTCGAGGTAGACGAGCGCATCGGGCGACTGACGGCGCCAGAGCTCGGCGATGGCCGAGTGCTCCTGGGCAACGGCCCAGGCGTCGATGCCGCGCTCGCGGAGCGCGGCGACGACGGTGCTCTTGCCCGACGCGCAATGCCCGACGACTGCTACTCGCTGTCCGCCCATCGCATCACTCCGGTATCGGCCAGGTCATGCGGAGCGTGCGGATCGGCTGCTCGTCGGGAGCGCGATCGATCGTCAGCGCGACAACCGCCATATCGTCACCAGGCCGACCCTGATCCGCCGCGATCGCGGCGGCGAGGAGCGCCTCGGCGATCGCGGACGCCGATCCCTCAGGTCGAAGCGCTTCCAGCGGCGCGAGCAGGCTTCCAGCACGACGACCAGCCTCCGACACGCCGTCGGTGAAGACGACGATCTTCAGGCCATCAGCGATCGGATGCTGGTGGACCGTCGGGCGCGTGTGCCGGTAGACGCCGATCGGGGTCGTTTCGCCGGGATGGACGGTCGCCTCACCATCGGCGACCACGATGTAGGGGACGTGGCTGTTGCGGGTCAGGAGGACGGTCCGCGATGTGAGATCGACCGACAGCAGGTCGAGCGTCGCCGAGACCTTCCCATGCCGGTAGGCGAGCAGGAAGTCGTGGACGCCCCGCGCGACCGCGCCGTCGCG
>DAOKZM010000282.1:1221-2652 GCA_035325665.1 Thermomicrobiales bacterium
ATCATGCTCAGCGTCTTGGCCGCGAAACCCGAACCCTGGCCGTCGGCGATCACGACGGAGAGCCCGCCCGTCGGCCGCTCGACCGTCTCGACCGTATCTCCGCTGTCGCGGGATGCGTACTTGTGCGTCTTGGCGACCCCGACATCCACCCTGAGCACGCCGCTATCCCAGCCTCTGGCGCGCCGCGTAGTTCGCGCGGTAGTAGTCGTCGAACTCGCTCGACCGGAGGGGTTCCCACCAGTCGCGGTTGTCGCGGTACCAGCGGATCGTCTCGCGCAGCCCACGCTCGAAGTCCACTTCCGGCTTCCAGCCAAGCGCGTGCGCCTTCGACGAGTCGAGGGAATAGCGCCGGTCGTGGCCCTGGCGGTCGGTCACGTGGTGGAGCAGGTCGCGCGGGGCATCCAGCTCGTCGAGGATCACCTCGGCGACGCGAATGTTCTCCCGCTCGTTTCCGCCGCCGAGGTTGTAGGCCTCGCCCGGCCGGCCATGCCGAAGCAGCATCTCGACCCCGGCGGCGTGGTCGCGGGCGTGGATCCAGTCGCGCACCTGCCGTCCGTCGCCGTAGACCGGGATCGGCTCGCCAAGCAGGATGTTAGTCGTCGCCAGCGAGATGAACTTCTCGGGGAACTGGTACGGACCGTAGGTGTTCGAGCCGCGCGAGATGACGGCCGGGACACCGTAGGTCGCGGCGTAGGCCTTGACCATCATCTCGCCACCGGCCTTGCTGGCCGAGTACGGGTTGCGCGGGTTGAGCGGATCGTCCTCGCGGAACGAGCCTTCAGCCCGCACGCCATAGACCTCGTCGGTGCTGACGTGGACCATGCGCGCGAGCGCGTGCCGTCGCATCGCCTCGAGGAGCACCCAGACGCCGTGGACATCGGTCCGAATGAAGCCGCCCGGGTCGAGCAGCGAGCGATCGACGTGCGTCTCGGCGGCGAAGTTGACGATGGCATCGAATCCGGCCACCGCTTCATCGACCTGCCGCTCATCGCAGATGTCGCCCTCGACGAACGAGAACCCGGGGACGCTCGCGAGGTCGGCGATGTTGGCCAGGTTGCCGGCGTAGGTGAGCTTGTCGAACACGCGCACACGCTCGTAGCCACGCTCGACCAGCAGACGGGCGAACGTGCTCCCGATGAACCCGGCGCCACCGGTTACGACAACGCTCCGAACGGTCCCCTGACTCATACCCGGTGATGCCCCTCCCGATGCGTCGATTCGGTACGATGATCGTGCCGCGATCGGCGACCCGCGCGAAGGAGGTCAGGCGCCAGTTGGCCATCGATACCGTGACGTTCGACTTTCACAACACCCTCGCCTGGTGCGACGAGTGGTTCCAGCTTGAGATCCGCTCCCTCGTCCCGGCGCTGCTACGCTGGCATGGCGCCGGCAGCGACGACGCGACCGAGGCGACGGCTGTCGAGCTCTACC
>DAOKZM010000282.1:2662-4793 GCA_035325665.1 Thermomicrobiales bacterium
GTGCCCTCCGACTGGAGATTATCCACCATGGCAACGAGCAGGATGCCGTCAGCTGCGCGATGCAGGTACTCGGCGAGCTTGGGGTCGACGTCGACCGGCCGACAGTCGAGCGCGGCATCGCCGAGCTGATGCGTGGCGCGCTGGCCACCTCGGAGCCGGTGATAGGAGCGATCGAGGCTGTCCGCCAGCTCGCGGAACAGGATCTGCGGCTCGGCATCATCTCCAACGCCGTCTACCATCCCTTCATCGAGTGGTCGCTGGAGAAGTTCGGGCTAGCGGACGCGTTCTCGGTCGTCGTGACCTCGGCCAGCGCTGGCTACTACAAGACCCGACCTGAGCTGTATGAGCACACGCTGGAACGGCTCGGCAGCGAGCCTACCCGCAGCGTCCACGTCGGCGACTCCTACCGCTTCGATGTCCTCGGCGCCCGCGCCATTGGCATGAGTACCGTCTGGTTCGACACCGGACACCACGAGGGCGCGGGAGATGACGCCGACCTGGTCGTCACGACGCTCGAGGGTCTCGCTCCGGCGCTCCTCGATCACTTCCGAAACGGCCGGCGATGAGGTTTGACATCTTCACCATCTTCCCGGCCATGTTCCAGGGGCCGTTCGACGAGTCGATCGTCCGTCGCGCCATCGACCGCGGATTGCTGGACGTCGCGCTGCACGACACCCGTGAGCATGGGATCGGGCGTCCCCGCTCGGTTGACGACACGCTTTAGGGGGGGGGGGCTGGCATGGTCATGGCCGCCCCGCCGCTCTTCGACGCGGTCGAGACCGCGCTTGGCCCCGCGCTCGCGACGACACCGGTCATCCTGATGTCGCCATCGGGCGAGCGCTTCGACCAGGCGATCGCCCACGAGCTCGCGGCGCTCCCGCGGGGCGCGCTCGTCTGCGGCCGGTACGAGGGGGTCGATCAGCGGGTCCGTGACCACCTAGTCACGCGCGAGCTCTCAATCGGCGACTACGTCCTCACCGGCGGCGAACTCGCGGCGGCGGTCGTCGTCGACGTCGTCGCCCGGCTCATCCCCGGCGTCATCGACGCCGCGTCGCTGGAGGAGGAGTCATTCTCGGCGGGCCTGCTCGAGTACCCGCAGTACACGCGTCCAGCCACGTATCGTGGCTGGGGTGTGCCGGATGTGCTGCTGAGCGGGCACCACGCCGAGATCGCCGCCTGGCGTCGTCAACGCTCGATCGAGCTGACCCGCGAACGGCGGCCCGACCTCCTCGACGACGGCGGGCCGACGGAACGTACGCGATAGAGCGCCGTGCTACACTCTTGCCACTTCGCGGGGTGGGGGTAATTCACGCGCCGAATTGGGGAGTGGCGATGTTTAGAGGCATCCTTCCGCCGACGGTGACCTTCTTCAAGGACGATGGCTCGCTCGACACTGAGACGAACCGGACCCACATCGACTTCCTCATCGAATCGGGCGTCCACGGCCTCTACGTGCTCGGGACGACCGGCGAGTTCATGCATATGAACCTCAAGGAGCGCGAACAGCACGCCGCGGAGGTCGTCCAGCACGTCCGCGGCCGTGTGCCGGTGGTCCTCGGGACCGGCACGCCCTCGACGCGCGAGACGATCCGTCTGAGCCGCCACGCGCAGGGGGTCGGAGCCGACGCGGTCGCGATCATCACCCCGTACTTCTGGACACTCTCCGAGCGCGAGGTGATCGCGCACCTGTCGTCGGTCGCCAACGCAGTCGACATCCCGGTCATCGTCTACAACTTCCCCGCCTACAGCAACTACAACATCTCCAGCGAAACACTCGCGGCGCTAGTCAGAGATCACGGCAACATCGCTGGCGTGAAGGATTCGCTGGACAGCCTCGAGCACCTGCGGAGGCGCATCGAGGTCGTCAAGGCGATCAACCCCGAGTTCAGCGTCCTCACCGGAAGTGACGGCTACCTGCTGACGCTTCTGGAGATGGGTGGCGACGGCTCAGTGCCGGCGACGGCGAACATCGACCCACGCCGCCACGTGGCCGTCTTCGAGGCGTTCGAGAATGGCGACTACGAGAGCGCGCTCGATCGACTTCCTGAGTTGCTCGGTCTGCTGGACATCTACCGGGTGAACGGCTCGTTCCACAGCGTCATCAAGGAGGCGATGGCGATGGCCGGCGTCG
>DAOKZM010000283.1:0-4780 GCA_035325665.1 Thermomicrobiales bacterium
CCTCTCTGCCTCTGCCACCTCTTCTCTGGTGGTGAGTACACGATAGGAGCCGGCCGGCCGTCGCACATCCGGCAGCCTACGCAATCGGTTTGGGAATGTCGGAGGTGAAGACTACGTAATGTTACGCAACGCCCCGGCTACATCAGTCCGTGCTCGACGGCGAAGCGGGTCGCGGCTGCCCGCGAGTTGACGCCCAGCTTGTTGTAGACGCTCCGCAGATGCGAACCGACGGTGCGCGGGCTGAGGAAGAGTTGGCTGGCCACCTCGGCGTCGGTCAGCCCCTCGGCCACAAGCCGCAGCACCTCGACCTCGCGGGCACTCAGGCCGGCTGGGTAGTGCAGCTTCGGCGCTCCCACAATCACGGTCTCCAGCGCCGCCACCCGCTCGAGCGTCGGCCTGGCCCCGAGCGGCTCGCAAATGGCACGCGCCTCGGCCAGCAGCGGGCGCGCCGCGGCGGCATCCCCGCTGGCGATCGCTAGTTCGGCCATCGCGACGAGGGTCAGCGCCCGCTCGAACGGCGCCTCGCAGGCGTCGGCCAGCGCCAGCGCCTCGACGAGATGCTGGCGCGCACCGTCGAAGTCGCCGCGATCGGTCGCCAGCTCACCGAGGAGACGGTGGGTAGCCAGCAGCGCAAGCGGCTGGCGCGGCGCGCTGGCGAGGGCAAGCGCCTGGTTGGCGCGCTCCTCGGCAGCCTGGCGGTCGCCCGCGACACGGTAATAGCGTGCCCAGAGCCGGTGGCCGGTTGTCGTGAATGGGATGTGGCCGCTCCAGTCGATCCAGCGGTCGTGGCATTCGAGCCAGGCACGCGCGGTGTCGAGGTCAGCATCGTCGAGCGCGATCTCGATCGCTGGGTGCATGCAATAGACGGTCGATTCGTAACTCTGGCGACCTGGCTGCGCGGCAGATCCATCGGGGAACACGGACGACAATCGCGCCCGCGCCTCCTCCGGATAACCCTGGTTGTGCGACAGGCTCATCCACGCCGCCGCAGTCAGGTAGGATGCCCATTGCCCGGCGACGGCGGCCTGCTCCAAAGCTCGGCGCGCTTCATCCCACCGCCCTTCAAGCAATAGCAGCCAGATGATTCCGAATTCATCCGGTATCTCGGGACCAAGTGTCTGCGCTGCTTTGGCCAGCCGGGCGGCGGTAACTGCGTCGTGCGCGACTGTGCGTCGCGAAGCAATTCGATCTGCCCAGTAGACCAGGATCACATCACGCAGCATGAGATAGGTGACGGCTATCGCCCAATCCGAGGCGTGGCTACGACGGTACGACAGGACGAGGCGTTCGTAGCTCTGGGCCGCTTCGTCCGGCCGTCCGAACGCCTGGTATGACGTCCCGAGTACGATATCGATGACCTGCCTGGCGGAGGACGACAGGATGGGGGCCTCCGCATATACGCGCTCTACGGCGGCAACTGCTTCGCGATACTGGCCGGACTGTGTCTGGAATACGATGATCTGGCATGTCATGTCGACACTGTCGAGGCCGATCGGGGTGCCGACCACCCCATAGAGAAAGCCGTAGGGCCGCGCGCGCCCCCCAGATGGCAGGCGTTGAATACGGTCCCGCGCGCTCCCGAGAGCCTCTGCCGTCGAACCGCCGAAGCTCGTCTCGATAAACGCTTGGTACCATTCAACGAGCCCGATCAGCAGTGCGTCGTTTGCACGCACCGCGATATCCTTCGCCTCGTCGAGCATGCGCCTGCGCTCGTCAAAACGGGCGAAAACCTCGCCCAGACCCGCCAGGCCAGCCAGGAGCCAGCCACGCAGGCCGCTCGCGCCGCCCTGCTGTTCGTCCAACGCCAGCGCCGTCTCAAGCCGGTCGATAGCAGTCGAACTTGCGTAGGCCATCCGGGCGCGCCGGGCCGCCTCCAGCAGCCACGAGACAGCACGGACGTCGCCAGCCTGCAGGAAGTGGTGGGCGACGGTATCCGGGACCGGCGCCGGCCTCGCGGCCAGTGCCTCGGCGACCTTGCAGTGCCAGCCGCGGCGGCGCAAGGAGATGATGCTCTCGTAGAGCGCCTCCCGGATCAGCGCGTGCTGGAAGCGGATGCCCGATCCGCCCGGCGCGTCCTCGAGCAGGTGTGCCTCCTGCCCTTGCTCGATAGCATCGGCCAGCGCATCGTCGCTCGCCCCGGTCACCTGCTGCCACAGGTCGAGCGGTACCTCCGGGCCGATGATCGCAGCGATCTGCAACAGTTCTCGCTCCTCGGCTCCGAGCCGGCCGAGACGACCCTCGATGACCTGAAGCAGTAGCGTCGGGAGGCGGATGCGAGTGATGTCGCCGAGAGACCAGGCAGCACCTGCCCGTCTCAGGATGCCGTTATCCTCAAGACTGCGGAGCAACTCCAGCGTGAACAGCGGGTTCCCCTCGGCTTGCTCCTCAACGTAGCGATCGAGCCGGTCGGCATCCTCCCCATCGATGGCGTAGCGGCTGGCGATAAGGGCACTACTCCCATCGATGTCGAGCCGCTGGACTACCAGGCGTTCGGCCCCGGACTCGCGGACGAGAGCCGGCAGCAAGACGTAGAGCGGATGGCGGCGGTGCAGCTCGTCCGAGCGATAGGTCGCCACCACCAGGATGCGGCGATCGTCAAGCTGCCGGGCCAGGAACCGCAGGAAGTCGAGCGAATCCTGGTCCGCCCAGTGCAGGTCCTCCAGGATCAGCAGCAATGGCTGGGCCTGTGCCACGTCCGCGAAGAACGCCGCCGCCGCGGAGAACAGCGCCTCGCGGCTGCCGGCGGCGGCTGCCGACTGGACATCCTCGACGAATGCGGGTGGCTCCGGCAGCCCATCGGCGCCGGCCGGGTAGCGCCGGAGCAGATCGACCCAGGGGCCGTAGGCCGGGGTCACTGACAAGTCGTAGGCGTGCCCCCGCAGGACGAGGCAACCACGCGCCGCGGGGGCGTGGGCCAGATGCCGCAAAACGCCGACGATCAGCGGCCAGTAGCCCACGCGCCGCGGGGGCGTGGGCCAGATCCTCGACGAGGCTGGTCTTGCCGATCCCCGCCTCGCCGCTCACCAGCACCAGGCGGCCCCGGCCGTCGAGCATGCACGCCAGTTGGTCGCGGAGGATCTCGCGCTCGCGCTCGCGCCCGACGATCCACCCTCCAGCGCGGTCCATGCTACTGGCGGCGTCGACAGAGCCGGGATCGCTGGCAGCCTCGGACATGACTCGCGTCTCCGATCGAGATTGCTCGTCTATCGTATGATGGCCCATCTTCTCTGACAAGATGCGTCGAAGATATGCCTCGGCATTGACGCAACGTCGTCTATTCCTGGCTGCGGCGAACCGCAACTTACCACAGCGTGTAACTTGCCACCGGCAGCGCTCCCGCATAGCCTTCCCGCGTGCGGGAAGGGGGCAGGATGGCGACGAGGGACGAGCTGGCCGAGGATCTACCGGCGCTGAAGGCGCCGGGCGGGCTGCGCGAGGTGGCGCTGCTGATGTTCCGGCTAGGCTGGACGGCGTTCGGCGGGCCGGCGGCGCACACGGCGATGCTGCGCGACGAGGTGGTCGTCCGGCGCAAGTGGATGACCGACCAGCACTTCCTCGACCTGATGGGCGCCGCGAACCTGATCCCCGGCCCGAACTCGACCGAGCTGGTGATCCACTCCAGCTACCAGCGCGCTGGTTGGCGCGGGCTGGTCATCGGCGGCTCGCTGTTCATTCTGCGGGCCGCCTTCCTCGTCCTCGTCTTCGCCTGGCTCTACGTCGAGTACGGCACGACGACGACCGGCGAGTGGCTGCTCTACGGGATCAAGCCGGTCGTCATCGCCGTCGTCGCCCAGGCGCTCTGGGGGCTGGGGCGCGCCGCGCTGAAGGGGCCGTTCTTGGCGGCGATCGCCGCCGGGGTCCTGGCGCTCTATCTCCTCGGCGGCAACGAGATCCTGCTCCTCTTCGGCGGCGCGGCGATCGTCATGCTGGTCCGCAACTGGCGACGGGTGCGCGCGGAGCGAGCTGGGACGACGCTCTCGTTGGCGCCACCGGCCTGGGTGCTGCCGCTCCTCGCAGCGGTCGCGGCCGGCGCGACGGTCGAGTACAGCGCCTCGCGGCTGTTCCTGACCTTCCTCAAGATCGGATCGGTGCTCTACGGCTCTGGCTACGTGCTGCTGGCCTTCCTGCGCAACGACTTCGTCGAGCGGCTCGGCTGGCTGACCGAGAAGCAACTCCTCGACGCCGTCGCGGTCGGCCAGTTCACGCCGGGGCCGGTGTTCACCACGGCGACCTTCGTCGGCTACGTCGTCGGCGGATTCCCCGGCGCGGTGCTGGCGACGCTGGGCATCTTCATCCCCGCCTTCGTCTTCGTCGCCCTCTCGGTCCCGATCCTGCCGCGCATCCGCAAGTCGCCGTGGACCGCCGCCGCGCTGGACGGCGTCAACGTCGCGGCGCTAGGGCTGATGGCGGCGGTGCTGATCGAGCTCGCCTCAGCGGCGTTCGTCGACGCGATGACGGTCGTGCTGGCGGTCGTCGCGGCGGTGCTGCTGAGCCGCTTCCGGGTCAACTCGGCGCATGGCGCCGATCTGGGCATCGCCTGGCGCAGCCTGACCTGACCTTCCGGCCAGTTCCACGACGAAGACTAACCTGCTAAAAGCACCTATACTGGTTATTCTTCATCCACTGAGAGGGCGCCGATGTCGCAGAACACCACCGACCGCGTCGCGACGAGCTGGCAGGGATTCATCGACGCGCTGGACGGCATCCCGGACGAGCGCATGGCCGAGCCCGGCGTAGCCGGCGACTGGTCGGTCAAGGACCTGCTGGGCCACGTCGCGTT
>DAOKZM010000284.1:0-4773 GCA_035325665.1 Thermomicrobiales bacterium
GCCTCCCGCGCCAACCGCGCTTCAGGCATCGCGGTCATGCCGATGATGCTGCCGCCCCACGAGCGGAACATCCGCGACTCGGCTCGCGTGGAGAACTGCGGACCATCGATGCAGACGTAGGTCCCGCCCGACGTCACCGCAAGTCCGGTCCCCACCGCTGATTCGGCGACCCACCGCGACAGGCTGGCGCAGAACGGATCGGCGAGCGAGACGTGGGCGACGACGCCGTCGCGGAAGAACGTCCGCTCCCGACCGAACGTCCGGTCGATGATCTGGTCTGGCACGACGAAGCCGCCGGGCTCGATCTCCTCACTGAGGCTGCCGACGGCACTGATCGAGACCAGGTGGGTCACGCCAAGAGCTTTCATCGCGTGGACGTTGGCGAGATACGGGATCGCGGACGGCGCCAGGTGATGGCCGGCGCCGTGGCGGCTGAGGAACGCCACCTCGACCCCGTCCAGGTTGCCGATTGTGACCGGCGACGACGGTGGTCCGAATGGCGTGTCGATATCAACCGACTCGACCGCTCCGAACGCTTCCAACTGATACAGGCCGCTACCGCCGATAATGCCGAGGCGTGGAGATTCCGTCATCTGGTCCCCAATTCATTCCGTCGAAGTCTACTCGTTGCCCGGCGCCCGATCAGCCATTGGTATAATCGCCAGTCCATGCGAACCACAAGCCCGCCATGTCCAACGCGTCACGTGTCCGCCGGCCGCCCGATCGCGCGTTGCCGATGATCGCGGACATCTCGCCGCAGGTCCGGCGGGTCGTCTCCTGGCTGCTCATGGTGGTCTCCTGCGTCGGCTTTGTAACGCTCGGCCTGGCTGAGACGAACGTCAAGGGCGCGGTCATCTCGCCGGTCCCGGACGCGCCACTCCCTTTCTCTCGTCACAAGGTCGTCGGACTCGACCTGCGAGGCTACAGTTCGCTCGAGGCGGTCCAGTGGCTCCAGGCAGGCGGCGTCGAGCCATACGCTCTGGCGATCGTCCCGGTCGACGCCGACATCGTCGCTGCCCTCACGCAGCCCGACGCCCGCCCGGCTGCCGTCGCGGCGATGGACCAGATGGTCGAGTCGGCGCAAGGCGTGCCGCTCGCCGCCTGCCTCTGGAAGCCCCCGGAGACCGTCGGCGGTCTGGGCGTGGCTCAGGCAGCGGCCGAAGCGCTCGTCGAGCGCTATCCTGGAGCGATTGCCTACGTCCTGGCGTGCGGCGACTCAGGCGAGGCTAGCAGCTGGCACACGGACATCTCGCGGGCCGTCCGCGGTGAAGACCGGGCGCCGCTGCCGGGCGACGCGCTCATCCCGATCTCGGCCGGCGCACCGCTGACATTGTTCGAGCTGCCCGACCCCGACGTCCTGACCACCGCGGCCGTGCTCGCGGAGCTCCCCAGCACCGACCGCTATTCGGGAGCGATCGTTCGGACGACTCGCCCACCCGATGCCGAGTTCGGCATTACGGCAAAGGACTTGATGTCCGACCTGGCGGCGCTGTCGCTGGTGATCGCCCGGCCCGAACGGCAAGTCGATCCGGTCGCACTTGGCGCTGCTCTTGGCGGGCTCACCCTCGACGGAGCGCCGCTGCCCGAGGGGTTCACCAGCGTGACAGCGCCGGGGATCGCGACGCAGGGCGACTGGATTCTCTCGACCGTTGGAACGGTGCCCTACGCCCGGACGACGACCGACGCCGCGATCGCGCTCGAGTTCGTCGGCACCAACCTCTTCGTCCAGGCGCTGACATCGCCGGACGGTGGCAGACTCCTCGCCTGGATCGACCCACCGGCCGGCGACGAATCGCTGGCTCCGGACGTCGTCGTGGACCTGAACGACCTGCAGGCAGAGGACACGACGATCCAGCTTGCCAGCGGACTGCCTGCGGCGCGGCACCGGCTCGTCCTCTCGGCCGACAACGACGAAGCCAGGAGTCAGAGCATCTCGATCTCAGGTTTCATCGTCACCGGGCACGCGACTCCCGAACCGGTCGCCAGACTGGCAGCCCTCGTGTTCCTCGCCCTCGCAACCGCCGCCCTGACGGAACGGGCGCTCGCTAGCGTCAACGCGATCCGCGAGCGAGAGCAACAACGACCGCGTCGCCAGTCATCCGGGCACCCTCGTGTCTTCAGCCGTTAAGTCCGCATTACTGGTAGACCGGGATGCGATCGTCGCGGTTGGCGCCGTAGCAGCGATAGCACTGTGTGGACTTCTCGACGTGCTGGCCGTCGTCATCACGGTGGTAGGTCTGGGTGCGGTCGCCGCCGCCGTCGCGTCGCCGGCTGGGATCGCGGCGGCGGCGATCGCGACCCTACCGTGGTTCTACCATCCGCTGATCCTCGAACAGGAGCGAGTACCAGCGTCGGAACTGTTGTTGCTCGCCGCGGTGGCCGGGACGGGCCTGCGCCTCGCCGGGACGCTTGCGCTCGGACGGAGCAACGAACGGCGGCAGGTCGCGGCGTCGCTCCGCGCAACGCTCGCGTCGCCGCTCGTGGTCGCCGCGATCGTGCTGACCGTCGTCGGGCTATTCCTTGCGATCTGGCCCTACGATCCAGCCCACCGAGCCGAGAGCCTGCGCGAGTGGCGCTGGACGCTGGCCGAGCCGCTCGCCCTCGTCGGCGGTCTCTCGCTCGCGGGGCGCCGCCACACTCGCCTTATCGCGGTCGCTCTGCTGGCTGGCGCGGCGCTGGCCGGCGCCCAGGGTCTCGCCGACTTCATCACCGGCGGCGGCGTTATGGTCGAGGGCGCCCATCGTGTCGCCGGTCCCTACTCGCACCCGAACGCGCTAGCCCTCTATCTGGCGCGCGCGGCCGCCTTCGGCGCCGCCTGGTGGATGGCGGACGGTCGATCGCGGAGGTGGCTCGCGCCTGTCGTCGCGATCGTTGGGCTGGCGATGCTAGCCACACTCTCTCGCGGCGCCATCCTCGCGGCCGGCGTCGCCGGGCTCCTCATCCTGTGGCAGGCGCCGCGGCGGCTGCGCGTAGCAGGCTACGCGGCCGGCGCTCTGGGAGCCGCCGGACTCCTCGTCATCGCCCGTGAGCGCATGCTCGACCTGTTCTCCGGCGGCAGCGGGTCGTTGCGCCTGGCGATCTGGGACTCCGCGCTGCGAATGATCGCAGACCGCCCGATTCGCGGCTACGGCAACGATCAATTCCTCTATGCGTACCTACCGCGCTACGTGAATCCCGTCGCCTGGAGCGAGCGGTTCACCGCTCACGCCCACAACTTCGTGCTCGATTTCTGGGTGCGCCTCGGTATAATCGGCGTCGCCTTCGCGGCGCTGGCGGCTGCTGTCAGCCTGATGTCAGCATGGCGATTCGCGACGGGGGCAGGTCCGAACGACGCGATCGCGCGGGCGGCGAGCGTCGGGATCGTCGCCATCATCGTCCACGGGCTCGTGGACAATGCCTACTTCGCCCACGATCTGGCGATGAGCGCCTGGGTGCTGGGCTGGCTCGCCTTCGGGCGCCCCGACCCGGCGCAACGAGAGGAAGCAGCGAACGATGCGCGTGCTCGTGACCGGAGGCGCTGGCTTCATCGGGTCGCACCTGTCCGAAAGCCTGCTCGCGGACGGTCATGAGGTCGTCATCCTCGACAACTTCATCACCGGTCGTCGGCTGAACCTGCAATCATTCATCGAACACCCACGACTCACGCTGATCGAGCACGACATCATCGAGCCGATCGCGGTCGGCGAGGTCGACCAGGTCTTCCATCTGGCCAGCCCGGCGAGCCCGGTCGGCTACATGCGCCACCCGATCGAGACGCACCTGGTGAACTCGGTCGGTACGCTGAACATGCTGCGCCTCGCCCAGGCATCCGGCGCGTCGTTCCTCTTCACTTCGACGAGCGAGGCGTACGGCAACCCGACCGTCCACCCGCAGACCGAGGACTACTTCGGCAACGTCAACCCGGTCGGTCCGCGCTCCTGTTACGACGAGAGCAAGCGCTTCGGCGAGTCGATCACGATGGAGTTCGTCCGCCAGTGGGGATTCGACGCGCGTATCGTCCGCATATTCAACACCTACGGACCGCGCACCGATCCTGATGACGGCCGGGTGATCCCGAGCTTCATCTCGCTCGCCGAGGAGCGCCGGCCGCTGGTCGTCTTCGGCGATGGATCCCAGACGCGCTCGCTCTGCTATGTCTCGGACCTCGTGCGTGGCTTGCGGCTGGCGATGGACGCCTCTGGCACGACCGGCGAGGTGATCAATCTCGGCAACCCAGACGAGCGGACGGTGCTGGAGATCGCCACGATCATCAACGAGCTCTGCGGCTCCGACGCCGGCGTGCGCTACGAGCCGGCCCGCCAGGACGACCCCGATCGACGGCGACCGGACATCTCCAAGGCGATCCGACTACTGGGGTGGAGTCCCGAAGTGCCGCTCGACGCTGGTCTGCGCCAGACCGTCGACTACTTCCGGTCCGTCGAACGCGTCGCGGGGTGATCGGGTGATCTTGACTCGCGCGGCGATCTGGCGGCCAGCTATTAGCGTCCCGGCCGCTCTCGGCGCCGGCGCTGCCGCCCTGGTCGTCGCCAGCTCGTGGGTATCGCCTCTCCTGATGCCGGTCGTCGCCGGATTGATCCTGCTGGTCGTGGTGACACTGCGCCATCCGTGGCTCGGCCTCGCGCTCCTCGTCGCAAGCGTCCCCGTCCAGCAGATCGGCGCTGTCGCGGGGGTGACGGCGACGCGAGTCGCGCTGATCGTCGCGCTCGCCGTCTGGGCGGCGTCGCTTCTGGCCGGCCGCAATCCGGTTCGCGGGACAAGACTGACGATCCTGTT
>DAOKZM010000285.1:0-4760 GCA_035325665.1 Thermomicrobiales bacterium
ACTGGCTGTGGCCGAACGTTGGAGAAACGGATCCTTCGCGCGCGTGCGCGCTCAGGATGACAAGGCTAAGGATCGCTTTCGCGTGCCGACCCGTCGGCGCCCAACCCCCTACGCGTTCCACGTCCCACGTCCCACGTCCCGAATCAGCGACTGCGGATGATCGTGCGACTCCTCGGCCGATGCGTGCGAGTCGGTCGTCGTCTGATACCAGAAGAAGGCCACGCCGATGCCGAAGCCGATCAGGGCGAAGGCGACGAGGTAGCTCACCTCGGCCAGCCGGCGGCGCAGCGGCGGGTGGGCGATCTCGCGCGGGTCCTCCGGAACGGTGAACTTGCGCAGCCGCAGCGAGTTGGTTACCACGCTGACACTGGAGAGCGCCATTGCGCCGGCCGCCAGCGCCGGGCTCAGCATCTCGCCGATCCACGGGTAGAGCGCCCCGGCCGCAACCGGGATCAGCACGACGTTGTAGGCGAAGGCCCAGAACAGGTTCTGCTTGATCGTCTGGACCGTCTTGCGCGACAGCGCGATCGCCGTGACCACGCCGCGCAGGTCGCCGCCGACCAGCGTCACGTCGCTGGCCTCCATCGCCACGTCCGTGCCGGTGCCGATCGCGATCCCCAGGTCGGACTGCGCCAGCGCCGGGGCATCGTTGATCCCGTCGCCGACCATCGCGACCGCCATCCCGCGCGCCTGCAGCTCGCGGACCTTGTCGGCCTTCTCGCCCGGCAGCACCTCGGCCAGCACCCGCTCCGGCGCGATCCCGGCCTGCTTGGCGACTGCCTCGGCCGTCGCCCGGTTGTCGCCAGTCAGCATCCAGACCTCGAGGCCCAGCGCCTCCAACTGCCGGATGGCCTGCGGCGACTCCGGCTTGATCGTATCGGCGACCGCCACCAACCCGGCCGGCGCGCCGTCGACCGCGACGTACATCGGCGTCTTCCCGGCGCCGGCCAGCGCCTCGGCCTGGGCCTCCAGCCCGGCCGCGTCGATGCCCCGGTCGCGCATCAGCTTGAAATTGCCCAGCAGCAGCTCGCGCCCGTCGATCGTCGCCCGGATTCCGTGGCCGGCGATGGCCTCGAAATCGCCAACGCTCGCCAGCGCGACCTCGCGCTCCTTGGCGGCGGTCACGATCGCCTCGCCCAACGGGTGCTCCGAGCCCTGCTCGGCCGACGCCGCCAGCCGCAGCAGCTCATCGCGGTCGAACCCCTCGGCGGGGACCAGGTCGGTCAGCGCCGGCTTGCCGCGCGTGATCGTGCCGGTCTTGTCGAGGACGATCGCGCCGACCTTGTGCGCCTGTTCCAGCGCCTCGCCACCGCGAATGAGAACGCCGTGCTCGGCGCCGATGCCGGTGCCGACCATGATCGCCGTCGGCGTCGCCAGGCCCATCGCACACGGGCAGGCGATGATCAGGACGGCGATCATCGCCGTCAGCGCCCGGTTGAAGGTCGGCTCCGGCCCGACGAAGAACCAGATGGCGAACGTCGCCAGCGCCAGCACGATGATCGCCGGCACGAAGTACATCGAGATCTGGTCGGCCAGCCGCTGAATCGGCGCCTTCGAGCCCTGTGCCTCGCTGACTAGGCGGACGATCTGGGCCAGCGCCGTGTCCTTGCCGACGCGGGTCGCGCGGAAGGTGAATGTGCCGGTCCGGTTGACCGTCGCGCCGATCACCTCGTCGCCGGCCGCCTTCTCGACCGGCAGGCTCTCGCCGGTCAGCATGCTCTCGTCCAGCGCCGAGCGCCCGTCGAGGATCACCCCGTCGGTCGGCACCTTCTCGCCCGGCCGGACGCGGATCACGTCGCCGACGACGACCTGCTCGACCGGGACGTCGACCTCCTGGCCGTCGCGGACGACGCGGGCCGTCCGGGCGGCGAGGCCCATCAGCGTCTTGATCGCGCCTGTCGTCCGCGCCTTGGCGCGCAGCTCCATGTACTTGCCCAGCAGGATCAGGCCGATGATGATCGCCGCGCTGTCGAAGTAGATCTCGGGCATCAGGCCGGACTCTTCGATGATATGCGGGAAGAAGGTCACGAAGGTGCTATAGCCCCAGGCCGCCGTCGTGCCGAGGACAACCAGCGTGGACATGTTGGTCTGGAAGTGCTTCGCCGCCGCCCAGGCCTGGCGGTAGAACTGCGAACCGGCCCAGAACTGGATCGGCGTCGCCAGCAGGAAGCTCAGCAGGAAGATGTCCTGCATCTCGTCGTAGGGCCGGTCGACCAGCCACGACGGCCAGAACATCAACAGCATCAGGATCGCGCTCACCGCCAGCGAGGCGACGATCTTGATCTTCATCACCGTCAGCTCGCGCTGGGCGCGCGCCTCGGCGGCCGCCTCGGCCTCCTCGACGTCGCTCCTCGCGGCCGGCGCGCGGACGCCGTAGCCGGCCTTCTCGATCGCCCGGACCAGCTCCTCGCGGCTTGCCGCGCCCGGCAGCAGCCGGACGCTGGCCTGCTCGGTCGCCAGGTTGACGTTGGCCTGCTGGACTCCCGGCACCTTCTCCAGGGCCCGCTCGACGCGGCGCACGCACGAGGCGCAGGTCATGCCCTCGACGTCGAAGGTGTAGTCTTCCTCGCGCACGCCGTAGCCGGCCTTCTCGACCGCGCCGCGTAGCTCGGCCAGCGAGACCGCCGCCGGGTCGTACGTCACCGACGCCCGCTCGGTCGCCAGGTTCACGTTCGCCCCGCTCACGCCGGGCAGCTTCTCCAGCGCGCGCTCGACCCGCCGGACGCAGGACGCGCACGTCATCCCCTCGACCGGGAAGCTGATATCGGCGACGTTCTCAGGGTCGATCGTCGTCTGTTCGGGCGCCTTGGCCGTCATTCTGGCCCTCCATGCTGCGCGGCCGCCGCCTCCGGCAGCCTGCATCTCACCCGATTATACCCCCTAGGGGTATCAAGCGCAAGTAGATTCAACGACCTAGCCCGATCGTCTCGCATGCCCACGGCCACGATGTCCTGTTGCCTGATGTCGTGATGGCATTAGTCCTTGCTGAGAAGCGACCTTGACGCTGATGAGGGGGATGATATGGTCATCTCGCGCTGATTCTCCCCTGGACGCGCAACGCATGCCTCGGCGCTCCTATACACGGTCGTCCTGGGCGCCGCGCGAAGGATCCGCGCCCTTGCGTTCGTTCGCAGCCAGCGGTGGAGGCACAGATCCCTCACGGCCGGGCGCCGGATGACAGGCCTACTGAGCGGCTGCCGACCCGACGGATTCACTGGCATGCGTCGAAACGCCGATCCGTATACAGGAGGAGCAAACAGCATGGTAATGAAACGCGCGCTGCTCGCGGTTGCCTTGGCGATTGGTCTCATCAGTCCAGCCAGCGCACTTGGCGCACCCTCGACAACGATCGACCCACCAGGGGTCCAGTCCGCCCCACGGACTGACGGACGCTACGTCGTCTGGCTCGACTATCGTGCCGGAGACCTGGGCGCGGCTGACATCTACGCTGCCGACCTCACCACGGGCGAGACGTTCGCCGTCACGACCGATGTAGTCCAAGCCTCGGCGCCGGCGATCGACGACGGCATCGTCGTCTGGTCGGAGGCGCACGACACGCCGTCCTACAGTTACGACGTCGTCGGGATGAACCTGGCGACCGGCGAGCGATTTGATATCGCGACCAACGGATCGCAGGCCGCTATCGCCAATGGCTGGGTGGTCTGGGTCACGAATACGACCTTGATGGCGAAGAGTCTGGCGAGCGGAAGAGAGCCGATCGAGGTTGCCACTGGCGGCAACATCCACGCCCCCGCGATCGACGGCGACCGGGTCGTCTGGGAGGACTTGCGGCCCGATGACGACGCGACCCGCTGGCAGCTCCTGACGATCAAGCTCGGAGGGAATGAGCCAACCGTCCTCTTCGAAGGCCATCCGTTCAGCAAGGGCGTCAACGGCTCGTTCGGCTTCGATGTCGCAGGCGATACGGTCGTCGTCATCGACCCCCCCTTCCGGCTGCGTGTCTTTGATCTCGCGGGGGGCGCGGATGCGGAAGTGATCCTCCCCGCCTACAGCCAGCGGCCGACGACCGACGGCCGGTACGTGTATTGGGAGGACCACCGCGCTGGAGCCAATTGGGTCGATCTGCGCGGCTATGACCTGCGGACTGCCAGCGACTTCCTCGTTGCCGATGGCAGCGAATCGCCGCTAGTCAGGGCGCTGTCGCCGGACACGGCTGGCGGCATGCTCGTCTGGAGCCAGGGAAGCGACGACGCGACGGCCATCCACGCCGCGCCAGTCACCGCGATCCTCCCGACCGCGCCAGTCGAGAACCGAGACGAGCCAGCAGATGCCGTGACCTGGTTCCCCGAGACCGGCCACACCCTCCGCATGGGCTTCCGCGCCTTCTGGGAGTACAACGGAAGCCTGCCGACGTTCGGCTTCCCGCTGACCGAGGAGTTCCTGGAGCGCAACGCCGACACCGGCGAGGTGTATACGGTCCAGTTCACAGAACGGCAGCGCTTCGAGTGGCACCCGGAGAACGTCGGGACGCCATATGAGGTGCTGCTCGGCCGGCTCGGCGCGGAGCTGCTCGTCGCGCAGGGACGCGACTGGCAGGACTTTCCCACCGCCGACCCCAGCACGCCGCACTACCAGCCCACCACCGGCCACGCGATCGACGCGCGCTTCTGGTCCTGGTGGTCCAGCCACGGCCTCGACCTCGGCGACCCGGGCGTTTCGTTCCGCGAGTCGCTGGCGCTCTTCGGCTACCCGCTTTCCGAGCCGATGCTGGAGACGAACGGCGACGGCGACACGGTGCT
>DAOKZM010000286.1:0-4748 GCA_035325665.1 Thermomicrobiales bacterium
ACTCGTCACCGGGGAAGACGACCGGCACGACCCGGCGGTCGAGCGTCGCCCGGAACTCGCCCGGCCGCGCCGGGACGAGCGAGACGGCCGGGCGATCGCCGACTCGCATCGCCAGCCCGTCCCCGTCGTGCTGGACCAGCACCGCGTCGCGACCGTAACGGTAACGGCCGGCCGCGCGTGCCAGCTCGGCCGGAGTCGGGTCGTAGGTCGGCGGCTCCGCAGCGGGCGGCAGGCGCAGCACCTCCGTCAGCGTCGCCTCGGCGATCTCACGCGCTGGGCCGCCGGAGACGTTCAGCAGCGCGATGACCCCGGCCCGCCGCCCCGGCAGGAGGATCGCGTGCGACGAGACGCCGGTGATCCCGCCGGAGTGGGCCAGCGCAAGCTCGCCGCGGAAGGTGGGGAACACGCCCCAGCCGAGCGCGTAGCCGGACTCGGCGTCACGCCAGACGCGCGGCCGATACAGCTCCTCCCGCAGATCCTCGGGCACGCCGGGGAAGCCGCCCAGGTGGGCGATTAGGTAGCGGGCCATGTCGCGGGCAGTCGAGCGGTGCAGCCCGGCCGGGGCGACGATCGCGCTGGCCGGCCAGTCGGGCCGGTAGGCCGGCTGCCCGACCTCGTAGTCGTAGAGGCTGGTGACATCCTCCCAGCCGAGGCTGGTCGGGTCGGCGAGGGTCGAGCGGGTCATGCCGAGCGGGGCGAAGACGCGCGACTCCAGGTACTCGGCGTAGGACATGCCCGACAGGCGCTCGACGATCGTGCCGAGCAGGGCGTAGGAGTCGTTGGAGTAGGAGAAGCGCTCGCCGGGGTGGCCGGCCGGCCGCTCGGCCATCGTCGCCAGGTAGCGGATAAGGTCGTCGTAGCCTTCCATCGGGTCGTCGCCCGTCCGCCAGCCGAGCGACATCTCCAGCACCGGCAGGACGGGCAGGCCGGAGGTGTGGCTGAGCAGATGCTCGACGGTGATTTCGCGGGTCGGGAACGGTTCCGGCAGACGCAGTTCCGGCAGCAGCTCGACGGCCGAGGTGTTGAAGGCCAGCCGGCCCTCGGCGACGAGCTGGGCGATCGCGACGGCGGTGAACGACTTGCCCAGCGAGCCGATGCCGAACACCGTATCCGGCGTCACCGGGCGACCGGCTGCCAGGTCGGCCAGCCCGTAGCCGCGCTCGAAGACGACCTCGCCGCCAGCGACGACGGCGACCGCCGCCCCCGGCACCGACTCGGCGGCCATCAGTGCCTCGACGGCGGCGTCGGTCGAGCGAATGGTATCGGTCATGCTGTCGCTACTCCCACAATCGGCAAAGTGCTGGTACTCTGCGTCGTATGCGCACAGGATGTGTGGTCAGGTCGGCGGGCGTCGTCGCCGCGGCTGATACGGTACTACACCGTCAGGGCGGGAAGGAGCACAGCGACAGATGGTTCGAAGCGCGATGATCGGCGCGCGGGTGCGCCGCAAGGAGGACCCCCGACTCATCACCGGTTCGTCGATGTACGTTGACGACCTTCAGATGGCCGGCATGCTGCACCTCGTCTTCGTCCGGTCGCCCTACGCCCACGCGCGGATCAGGAGCATCGACACTTCGGCGGCTGCGTCCGCGCCCGGCGTCGTCGCCATCTACACCAGCGAGCAGCTGGCCGAGTTCTGCGGGCCGATGCCCGGCGGGGCCGGCGGCGAGGGCGCGCCGATGGAGGAGGACACGCCGCCCGTCGAGGGGCAGTCCGGCGAGACGGCCGGCGAGGTGAACGTCACCGAGGACAGCGAGATCCCGACCCCGACCACCTGGCCGCTAGCGCGTGGCAAGGCGCGCTGGGTCGGCGAGCCGGTCGTCGCCATCGTTGCCCAGACGGTGGCGCAGGGGAACGACGCGGCCGAGCTGGTCGAGATCGACTACGAGGAGCTGCCGGCCGTCGTCGACATCGAGGCCGGTCAGGAGCCCGGCTCGGCGCTGGTCTGGGACAACATCCGCAACAACGTCGGCGTGCGCTACGAACGCGCCCGTGGCGACGCCGACAAGGCGTTCGCCGAGGCGACGCACACGATCAAGCAGCGCATCCGCTCCCAGCGCGTCATGCCGACCCCGATGGAGGGCCGCGTGACGGCTGCCGCGCCCGACCCGCTGACCAACGGCCTGATCGTCTGGGCCTCCAACCAGGCGCCGCACTGGGTGCGCCGCGACATCGCCGCCCAGCTCGGGCTGAATGAGTCGAGCGTCCGTGTGATCGCGCCGGAGGTCGGCGGCGGGTTCGGGGCCAAGATCCCGGTCTACCGCGAGGACCTCGCGACCGCCGCGATCGCCAACAAGCTGCGCCGGCCGGTGAAGTGGACCGAGACGCGCTCGGAGAACTTCGCCGCGATGAGCCACGGCCGCTGCCAGTTGGCCGAGATCGAGCTGGCGGCCGACGCCGACGGGAAGATCACCGGCCTGCGGCTGGACGTGACCGGCGACGCGGGCGCCTACCCGGCCGGCCTCGACATGCCGCCGATCACGACCATGATGTCGGTCGGCTGCTACGCCATCCCGAACGTGGATCTCAAGGCCAGAGCGGTCTACACCAACACCTCGGCGATCGGCGCCTACCGCGGCGCAGGGCGGCCGGAGGCGGCCTACTACATCGAGCGGGCGGTCGACATCCTGGCCCACAAGATGGGCAAGGACCCGGCCGAGGTGCGGCGGCTGAATTTCATCCAGCCGGACCAGTTCCCGTACAAGTCGCCGGCCGGCTTCACCTACGACACCGGCGAGTACGAGAAGGCGCTCGACAAGGCCTTGGAGGTTTCCAATTACCAGCAGCTCCGCGCCGAGCAGGAGCAGGCCCGCCAGCAGGGCAGGCTGGTCGGCATCGGCCTGGCCTCCTACGTCGAGATCTGCGGCTTCGGACCGTGGGAGAGCAGCAGCATCCGGGTCGACCCGAGGGGCGCGGGCAGCATCTTCACCGGCATCTCGCCGCACGGCCAGGGACAGGAGACGACCTTCGCCCAGATGATCGCCGACGAGCTGGGGGCCGACTACGACCGCATCGTCGTCCACCACGGCGACACCGGCAACACCCCGCAGGGCAACGGCACGATGGGTAGCCGCGGCCTGGCGGTCGGCGGCGCGGCGGTGATGGCCTCGGCGGTGAAGATCCGCGACAAGATGCTCGCCATCGCCGGCCACTCGCTGGAGGTCTCGAAGGACGACATCGAATACGACCGCGCGTCCGGCAGCTACCGCGTCAAGGGCTCGCCCGACCGCTCGCTGACGTTCAACGAGATCGCCGCAACCGCCTATGCCGGCGGGCCGCCGGCCGAGATCGACGCCGGCCTCGTCACCACCGACTTCTTCTCGACGACCGGCGAGACCTACCCGTTCGGCACGCACATCGCCCAGGTCGAGATCGACCCCGAGACGGGCAAGGTGCAAGTGCAGCACTTCTGGTCGGTGGACGACTGCGGCAACGTCATCAGCCCGATCCTCGTCGAGGGTCAGGTGCACGGCGGACTGGCGCAGGGCATCGGCCAGGCGCTGTACGAGGAGACGGTCTACGACGACGACGGCCAGCTCATCACCAGCACGCTGATGGAGTACGCAGTCCCGCACGCCGACAGCTTCCCGATGTTCGAGCTGCACCGGACCGTCACGACGACCCCACTCAACCCGATGGGGGCCAAGGGGATCGGCGAGGCGGCGACGATCGGCTCGACCCCGGCGATGGTCAACGCCGTCCACGACGCGCTGGCCCCGAAGGGGATCACCCCCCTCGACATGCCGCTCTCGGCGCCGAAGATCTGGGCGGCGCTGCAGGGGGCGTCCAGCTAGCAGCGACGGGGAGGAGGGCGTGATTCGAACGACCTGTTCGGTGGCGCTCCCTCCTCCCGCTTGGACGATTCCGACCTCTTACGGCAGCAGCCCCCTGACCCTGTCATGCTGAGCCACAGCGAAGCATCTCCCCCTCATTGCCGTCAGTCGGACGCAGGGGAGATCTCTCGCGTGCGCGCTCGGGATGACAGAACAAGGGGCAGGCTGCCGACTGGCTGGTCGCGTGAATCACGACGCCGTTGCTCCGCCTTGCCTATCACCACCCAGGAGAGGCCATGACTGACCTCGCCGCGCTGGCCGAACGCTTCCGCACCTTCGCCGCCGTCGAGTGCGGGACGTCGCCGCGCTACCGGTGGCTGGCCGAGGGTATCGCGGGCGACGCCGGCCTGCTCGCCCTCGCCGCCCACGGCGACCATGGCCCGAAGCCGAACCTGTTCCTCGCCGCCGTCCACGCCCTCCTGCTCGACCACCCGCACGCGCCGCTCGCCGCCTGGTACCCGAGCGTCTCCGGCTATGCCAGCACCGGCGGCGACCCGTTCCCGGCGTTTCGCGCCTTCGCGCTCGACCACGCCGACGAGGTCCGCGCGCTGATGGCCGAGCGGCTGGTGCAGACCAACGAGGTGGCCCGCGCCGGGGTGCTGCTGCCGGCCTTCGCGCTCGTAGCCGACCTAGCCGGTGGGGCGCCGCTGGCGCTCGTCGAGGTCGGCGCCAGCGCCGGCCTGCTCCTGCTCTGGGACCGCTACGCCTACGCCTACGGCGATGGCGCCATCTACGGCGACCCCGCCAGGCCCGTCCGCATCCAGACCGAATTGCGCGCCGCTCCTCGCCCGCCCCTCCCCACGCCGCCATGGGCTACGAATCCGAAGCGACCCGTTTCCTGCGCGAGCTGCACGCGAGCCACCCGGAACTGCGCGAGCTGCGCGCGCGCAACCGCGCCACCTGGTGGGACCGCCC
>DAOKZM010000287.1:0-4711 GCA_035325665.1 Thermomicrobiales bacterium
TGTGCCCGAGGGTGGCCTGGTGCTGTCCTGGCTGGAGGAGGGGGGCGACTGGGTCCATCCCGCACGGTTGGCCATCTCGCTTGCGCCAACGGCTGCCGGAACCCGTGTGACGCTGACCCACGACGGTTTTGCGGGCATCGGCAAGCCCGGCTGGCCTGATACGGTGCTGGCCTACGAACGTGGCGCCGACGAGCACCGCCTGCTGGAGCGACTGGCGGCCCTGGTCGCCGCCGAGCAGCCCGCCGATGCCGCCTGACACGACCGACGAGCTGTTTCGCGGGCTGGCCGACCCGACGCGGAGGCGGATTCTCGACCTGCTGGCCGAGCGCGGCGCGATGACGGTCGGGGAGCTGGCCGCGGAGTTCCCGGACCTGGTCGCGTCCGGCATCTCGAAGCACCTCATGGTCCTGCGGGGAGCGGGGTTGGTGACCGCCACCCGCCAGGGCCGCCAACAGATCTATCAGATCGACGCCGACGCGCTCGCCAGCGTCCTCGCGCCCTGGCTGGCGAAGTACGAGCCGTACTGGGCGGCCGCGCTCGATCGGCTCCGGGATCTCGCCGAGAGGGAGGCGCCGCCGGAATGAGTGGTAGCGCATTGTCGGACCGTGACCGCGGCGCGCCGCTGGCGCCGTAGATGAGGAGTGTCTGCGTGTTCCGCGATCCACAGGTCAACTACTACGTCTGCGACGTCGATGCGTCGGTGCGCTTCTACGTCGAGATGATCGGCTTCACGGAGACGTTCCGGACGCCCGCGACCGGCGTGCCGAAGCACGTCGAGCTTCGCCTCGGCGGGCTGATCCTCGGGTTGGCATCGACCGCATCGGCGGAAGCGACGCACGGGCTGACGACCGGGGGTGGGAACCCGCGAGCCGAGGTGTGCGTCTGGACCGACGACGTCGACGAGGCGTTCGCCTGGCTCGTCGCCCGCGGCGTCCCGTCGCTCAGCCCGCCGCACGACTTCCTCGGCGGTCGGCTCCGCGCGGCGTGGCTCGCCGATCCCGACGGCAACCCGGTCGAGATCGTCGCCCGGCGGCAGCGGGAGTCGCCATCCTAGACGCGGCGCGCGCCGGCCAGTGCGACGGCATGCCAACTGCGGCCCTGCATCGCGGGCGTGTCACGATACTGTGGTGTTGCCGGGCTGCCACGTCGCGCGACTGACACGGCCGACCTGTCATGATGCGCTCGGACGGCGCTGGCCGCGGCGCCGGCCTGGACACGGAGGCGACGATTGCAGGACGTACCGATTGCCGTCAGCCATCTGACGCGCTCCTATGGCAAGCGGCGTGGCGTCATCGACCTCGACTTCACCGTCGCGGCCGGCGAGATCTTCGGCTTCCTCGGGCCGAACGGGGCCGGTAAGACGACGACGATCCGGCTGCTGATGGGCACGCTCCGGCCGGGGACCGGCTCGGCGCGGATCCTCGGGCTGGACTGCTGGCGCGACGCCCCGGCGGTCAAGGCACTCGTGGGGTTCCTGCCCGGCGAGATCCACCTGTACGAGAAGATGACCGGCGCGGAGCTACTCGATTTCTTCGCCGCGTTTCGCGACCGACCGGCGCCGCGGCGGGACGAAGTCGTCGAGCGCTTGCAGATTGACCTCGCCCCGCGCATCCGTCACCTGTCCAAGGGTAACCGGCAGAAGCTCGCCGTCGCCCAGGCGCTGATGCACGACGCGCCAGTCCTGCTCCTCGACGAGCCGAGCAGCGGCCTCGACCCGCTGATGCAGGTCGAGCTGGTCGAGATCCTCCAGGAGGAGCGACAACGCGGGAAGACGATCTTCCTCTCCAGCCACATCCTCCACGAGGTCGAGCAGATCGCGCAGCGGATCGCGATTATTCGCGAGGGACGGATCGTCGCGATCGAGGATGTCGACCAGCTCCGGGCGACTCGCGAGCGGCGGATGGAGGTGCTGCTGCACGAGCCGGTGGATGTCACCGCCTTCGACGCGCTGCCGGGCGTCCGCGTGCTGCGAGTTCACGCCGACGGACGCCACGTCGACCTCGCGGTCAGCGGCAACCCGCGCGAGTTGCTGCGGCTGCTCGGCACGCTGCCGATTGACGACCTGATCTACGGTCCGCCGGATCTGGAGAGCGTCTTCCTGCGCTACTACGACCGCGAGCCGGCCGAGGCCGCGGAAGCGGACACGGAGACCGTGGAGGTGCGTCGATGAGCCTAGTGATGTTCCGCCGCTGGCTGTGGGACTCGCGCTGGTCGGCGATCGGCTACGGGCTGGGCGCGGCGGCCTACGTTCTGGTCATCATCGCCTTCTACCCGTCGATCCGCGACAACACCGACCAGCTGGACCAGTTGCTGCGCATCTATCCCGAGGGGATAAAGAAGGCGTTCGGCATCGAGGACTTCGGCACGCTGGCCGGCTTCCTTGGCGCCGAGGCGCTCAACGTCATCTGGCCCCTGATCGTCGGGGTCTTCGCCATTATGGCTGGCAGCGCGGTCGTCGCCCAGGAGATCGACAGCGGGACGGTCGACCTCTGGCTGTCGGTGCCGGAGCGCCGCTCGCGGCTGCTGCTGGGCAAGCTCGCCGCCCTCGCCGTCGTCGCGCTGGTCATCGTTGCGCTCACCCTCGCCGCTATCTGGATTGGCGCGATGCTGGTGGGCGAGTCGTTCAGCGCCCGCGGCTACCTGGCGGCCGGGATAACGATGCTCGTGCTGGCGATCACGATGCTGGCGTATTCGGCGCTGTTTTCGTCGTTCATGAGCGACCGCGGCCGGGCCGCGGGTCTGGCGGCTGCCGTGACGGTCGGTGGCTACCTCGCCTGGGTCGTCGTCGGGATGAGTGATTCCTGGAGCTGGCTGCGCTACATCTCGATCTTCGCCGCCTACAAGCCGCAGCCGGCGCTGGCCGATGGCGTGTTCCAGACCGCCGGCCTGGTCGCGCTACTGGTGGTCAGTGCTGTCTGCGTCGCCGCCGCGCTGGCGCTGTTCGTCCGGCGCGACGCGATCTCCTGAGCGGGACGGAGCGGGCCGTGGCACGACGCGTCTATCCGGGCCGGGGCTGGCCGCTCGGCGCGCATTGGGACGGCCGCGGGGTCAACGTCGCTGTCTACTCGGAGGGGGCGACCGCGATCGACCTCTGCCTGTTCGATGAGGCCGGCAACGAGGAGCGGGCGCCACTCTACGAGGGCCTGCGGAGCGTCTGGCACGCCTGGCTGCCGGGGATCGGGCCGGGGCAGCGGTACGGCTTCCGCGCCGACGGACCCTACGCGCCGGCCAGCGGCCTGCGCTTCAACCCCAACAAGCTGCTCGTCGACCCATACGCCCGCGCGCTCTGCGGCCGCGTCAACTGGGAGGCGCCGATCACGGGCTACCGGCACGACGACCCGGCGCTGGACCTGTCGTTCGACGAACAGGACGACGCCTGGGGTGTGCCGAAGGGGGTGGTGATCGATCCGGCGTTCGACTGGGAGGGGGACCAGCTCCTGCGCATCCCCTGGCAGGACTCGATCATCTACGAGACCCACGTCAAGGGCTTCAGCATGCAGAACCCGGCCGTGCCCGAGGCGCTGCGCGGCGCCTACGCCGGCCTGGCCCACCCCGCCTCCCTCGCCTACCTCACCAGCCTCGGCATCACCGCCGTCGAGCTCCTCCCCGTCCATCCGGCTGTGGACGAGCAGCGGCTGCATCAGCTCGGGCTGACGAACTACTGGGGCTACAACTCGCTCTGCTACTTCGCGCCGGACGCGCGGTACAGCAGCACTGGAGACTGTGGCGAGCAGGTGCGCGAGTTCAAGGCGATGGTCAAGGCGCTGCACCAGGCCGGCATCGAGGTCATCCTCGATGTCGTCTACAACCACACCTGCGAACACAACGAGTTCGGCCCGACCTTGTCGCTGCGCGGGCTGGACAACCCGGCCTACTACCGGCTCGTGCCGGGCCGCGGGCGCTACTACTTCGACTACACCGGGACGGGCAACTCGCTCAACGCGCGCCACCCCCAGGTGCTGCAACTGATCATGGACTCCTTGCGCTACTGGGTCACCGAGATGCACGTCGACGGCTTCCGCTTCGACCTGGCCGCCACCTTGGCCCGCGAGCTGCACGACGTCGACCGGCTGTCGGCCTTCTTCGACATCATCCACCAGGACCCGGTCATCTCGCAGGTCAAGCTGATCGCCGAGCCGTGGGACGTCGGCGAGGGCGGCTACCAGGTCGGCAACTTCCCGGTCCTGTGGACCGAGTGGAACGGCAAGTACCGCGACACCGTCCGCCACTTCTGGAAGGGCGATATGGGCCTGATGGCGGACCTCGCCTTCCGCCTGACGGGGTCCAGCGATCTCTACCAGAGCGATGGACGCAAGCCCTACGCGAGCATCAACTTCGTCACCGCCCACGATGGCTTCACCCTGGCCGACCTCGTCTCGTACAACGACAAGCACAACGAGGCGAACGGCGAGCACAACCGCGACGGGACGGACGACAACATCTCATGGAACTGTGGGGTGGAGGGGGAGACGGACGATCCGGCGGTGCTGGCGCTGCGGGCGCGGCAGCAGCGCAACTTCCTGGCGACGCTGCTGTTGTCGCAGGGGGTGCCGATGCTCTCGGGCGGGGACGAGATCGGGCGGACGCAACGCGGCAACAACAACGCCTACTGCCAGGACAACCCGATCTCGTGGTACGACTGGGCGCTCGACCCGGCCGATGAGGCGCTATTGGCCTTCACCCGGCGCCTGATCGACTTCCGCAAGGAGCA
>DAOKZM010000288.1:0-4710 GCA_035325665.1 Thermomicrobiales bacterium
CCAGCATCGTCGCCTCGACGCCAAGCTCGCTGCAGCGCCGGGCGAGCGCGTCGCGGTCCGCCGGATCGATCGCCACGACGACCCTCGACGCGGCCTCACCGAAGCATGCACGGGCAAGGCTGCCGTCGTTCGCCTCGACGACGGCGCCGAGGTCGATCGCTGCGCCGATCCGGTTCGGGATCAGCATCTCGGCGATCGCAACCAGCAGGCCACCCTCGGACGTGTCGTGCGCTGCGCGAGCGATGCCGTCGCCAATCAGCACCCGCGTCGCCGCCTGAACCGACCGCTCCAGCGCCAGGTCGAGGGCCGGGGGCCGGCCAGCGGTCGTGCCATACATCGTCGCCAGATACTCCGAGCCGCCGAGCGTCGCCCGGAGCTCACCGAGCAGCCACAACTCCGAGCCGGCCGGCGCGGCGGAGCCGGCGTGCTTTCGCACATCGTCGAACACGCCGACGATCCCGATCGTCGGCGTCGGGAGGATCGCCTCGTCACCGGACTCGTTGTAGAGGCTGACGTTGCCGCTGACGACCGGCGTGCCAAGCGCCTCGGCCGCCTCGGTCATCCCGAGGATTGCCTGTTCGAGCTGGAAGTAGCCCTCCGGCTTTTCCGGAGAGCCGAAGTTGAGGCAGTTCGTCAGCGCGATCGGCAGCGCCCCGGTGCACGAGACGTTGCGTGCCGCCTCGGCGACGGCGTGCATCCCACCGAGCCGTGGGTCGAGGAAGACGTAGCGCGGGTTGCAGTCCGTCTTGACCGCCAGCCCGCGATCCGTGCCCTTGATCCTCACGACCGCCGCGTCACCCTCCAGCGGCGCGACGACGGTGTTGGACAGGATCGTGTGGTCGTACGTGCTGACGACCGGCCGGCGCGAGCAGATGTTCGGGCTGGCCAGCAACCGGCCGAGCGCCGGGAGGACGTCGGCAGCGTCCAAGGTGTCCCACTCCGAAAGGTCCTGCTCGCGCAGCGCGGCGATCCGCGGCGATTCCACGCCATTACGGATGTAGATCGGGCAATCGTCGGTGTAGTAGGTCGCCGGGACATCAGCGACGACTGCATTGCCGTCGAGGACGCGGACCCGGCCGTCGTCGGTGACGACGCCGATGACGTCGGAGTGCAGGTCCCAGCGGTCGAAGATGGCAACCAGATCACCGAGCGACGACGGCTCGACGATGATGAGCATGCGCTCCTGGCTCTCGGAGAGCATGACCTCGTAGGCCGTCATGCCCGACTCGCGGCGGGTCACCTTCTGAACGTCGATCTCGACGCCGAGTCCGCCCTTGCTGGCGACCTCGACGGTCGACGAGGTCAGCCCGGCTGCGCCGAGGTCCTGCATCGCGACGACCCCGGGGACGTCCAGCGCCTCCAGGCAGGCTTCGAGCAGCAGCTTCTCGAGGAACGGGTTGCCGACCTGAACGACGCCGCGGTGCGACTCCTCGGGGTTCTCGACCGAGGCGAACGTCGCGCCATGAATCCCGTCGCGGCCGGTGTCGGCGCCGACGAGCACGACCAGATTGCCGACTCCCGAAGCCGTCGCTCGCATGATCTTCTCGTGCGGGACGATGCCGACGCACATGGCGTTCACCAGCGGGTTACCGCTGTAGCGCTCGTCGAAGAAGATGTCGCCGGCCACGGTCGGGATGCCCAGGCAGTTTCCGTAGCCGCCGATCCCACCGACGACGCCGCCGAACAGATAACGATTCCGCGGGCGGTCGAGCGGCCCAAACCGCAACGAGTTGAGCAGCGCGATCGGCCGCGCCCCCATCGTAAAGATGTCGCGGACAATGCCGCCGACGCCTGTCGCCGCGCCCTGATACGGCTCGACCGCGGATGGGTGGTTGTGGGATTCGATTTTGAAGACGACGGCCAGTCCGTCGCCAATGTCCACTGCGCCGGCGTTCTCGCCGGGACCCTGCAGCACGCGCTCGCCGGTCGTCGGGAAGTGCTTCAGCAGCGGCCGCGAGTTCTTGTAGCCGCAATGCTCGCTCCACATCGCGCCGAACATTCCAAGCTCGACCTGAGTTGGTTCGCGCCCGAGCAGCGCGACGACCTGGTCGTACTCGGCCCGCGTCAGCGCGACCTCGCGGAGGACCGCGTCGGTGACATTCGCGCTCACACGCGCACCGCCCGCATTGCCGCCCGGCTAACCGCGCCGAGGATGCGAAGTCCGTCGTCGCCGCCGATCCCCATCTCATACGCTCGTTCGGGATGCGGCATCAGCCCGACGACGTTACCGCGTCGGTTCGACACGCCCGCGACGTGGCCGATCGACGCGTTCGGGTTGTGGTCGTCGTGGACCTCGCCATGCGCGTCGGAGTAACGGAAGACGATCTGGTCGTTGGCCTCCAGTTCGGCGTACTGCTCGGGCGTGACGAAGTAGCGGCCCTGGCCATGGGCGATCGGTAGTCGGAGGACGGCGCCGGGATCGAGCTCGGCGGTGAACGGCGTCCGGTCGGTCTCGACGCGGACGTAGACCCAGGCGCAGACGAAATGCAGGCTGCCGTTACGCAGCAGCGCGCCCCGCAGCAGGCGCGCCTCGGTCAGGGTCTGAAATCCGTTGCAGATGCCGAGCACCGGACCGCCCTGCTCGGCGAACTCGGCGACCGCATCCATAATCGGCGAGAACCGCGCGATCGCGCCGGCCCTCAGGTAGTCGCCGTACGAAAACCCGCCGGGGATCAGCAGCGCGTCGCAGTGATCGACCGAGCGCTCCTTGTGCCAGACCGGAACGACCTCTTCGCCAAGCCCGCGCTCGATCGACGACAGCGCGTCGTGGTCCCCGTTCGATCCGGGGAAGATCACGACCCCGAAACGCATCACACTCTCCCTAATGGTCGGCCAGCGCCGTCAATTGAATCCGGTAGATCTCCATCACCGGATTCGCCAGCAATTGGTCGCACATCCGCGCGACCGCCGCCTCCGCATCCGCCATCGAGGCGGCGCTGAGCGTCACGCGCAGGTACTTCCCGGCGCGCACGCTCTCGACCTCGGCATAACCGAGCGATCGCAGGCCGTCGCGAATCGACAGACCCTCGGGGTCATTGACGACCGGCTTCAACGAGATAAACACCTCGGCCAGGTACGAGTGCTTCACGGCAGGACTCACCTCATCCGTCTTCACGCTCACGCTTCGGGCAACTCCATCCTCGTCAGTCGCTCGTAGGCCGTGCGGTAGCGGCGCGTCGTCGCCGCGATGACGTCCGCCGGCAGCGGTGGCGCAGGCGGCGTCTTGCCCCAGCCCGACGCCTCCAGCCAGTCGCGGATCGGTTGCTTGTCGAGGCTATCCTGGGCACGGCCGGGCTCGTAGGCGCCGGCGTCCCAGAACCGCGACGAGTCGGGAGTCAGCAGCTCGTCGATGACGGTGAGCTGGCGGTCGATCAGGCCGAACTCGAACTTCGTGTCGGCGATCAGGATTCCCTCCTGGCGCGCCTTACGCTCGGCGAACGCGTAGAGCGCCATCGATGGCTCGCGCAGCCGTCGCGCGACCTCCACGATCTCCGCCATCGTCTCGTCCGTCGACCTTGGCGGCTGGGGTAAAGATGGGTCCCGGCAGCTTGTCGCTCTCCCGCAGGCCGGCCGGCAGTGGCTCGCCGCAGACCGTCCCCGACCGCTGGTACTCGACCCAGCCCGACCCGGCCAGGTAGCCGCGGACGACGCACTCGATATCGATCCGCTCCGCCTTGCGCACGAGCATGAACCGATCGCGCAGGACCTCACGGTATGGCTGGACCGCGTCCGGCAGGTCGTCCACATCGGTCGAGAGCAGGGGATTCGGCACGATCGCGTCGGTCTGGCGAAACCACCAGGCCGAGAGCATCGTCAGGACACGCCCTTTGTCGGGGATCGCGTCGGGCAGGATCACGTCAAAGGCCGAGACGCGATCCGATGCGACCATCAGCAGACGGTCGCCCAGGTCGTAGGTGTCGCGGACCTTGCCTTTGCGGAAGCGGCGGAGGGACGGAATGTCGATCTCGCGCAGCGGCGTCGTCGTCATTCCTGCCCTCCTGCGGCGACAGCGACCGGGGCCAGCAGGCCCACACGCTCGAACGCACGGTCGATGTGCTGGAGGAGATATCCGTAGTCGAACAGGTCGTCGATTTGCTCGTCGGGGAGAAGCGCCGCCACCTCAGGCTCGGCGCGCAGGTACTCGCGCAGGTGCCCCCCCTCGTCCCAGGCGCGCATCGCGCTGCGCTGGATGGTCTTGTAGGCAACCTGCCGGTCGAGCCCCGCCTCGACCAGCCTGAGCATGGCCCGCTGCGAGAAGATCGCGCCGCCGGTCATGTCCAAGTTCTGGCGCATTCGGTCCGGGTAGACGACCCAGTTGCTGACCAGATCGGTGAATAGATGCAACATGTAGTCGACGACGGTAAACGCGTCGGGGAAGATCACGCGCTCGGCGGACGAATTGGAGATGTCGCGCTCGTGCCAGAGGACGACGTTCTCGAGCGCTGTCACAACGTAGCCGCGCACCAGCCGAGCCAGGCCGCTCAGCCGCTCGCTCTCGTGCGGGTTGCGCTTGTGCGGCATTGCCGACGATCCCTGATTACCGGGGTCGAAGGACTCCTCGAGCTCCCGCACCTCTGTGCGGGCCAGGTGGCGAATCTCAACGGCGAACTTGTCCAGTGACGACGCCAGGACGGCGAGCGCCGAGATGACCTCGGCATGCCGGTCGCGCTGGATAATCTGAGTCGAAACCGGCGCGACGGCGAGGCCAAG